>PFMH01000057.1 GCA_002785325.1 bacterium (Candidatus Howlettbacteria) CG_4_10_14_0_8_um_filter_40_9
AGATGCTAATAAACGAGGATGCCGGGCCTTTAAATATGGAGCAAATAAGTTACCTGACACAAGCATATGAAACAAACGAAAATATGATAGATCTTGTAAATTCACTTCTAAATATATCGAGGATAGAATCTGGCAGACTGGCGATCGAGCCGGAAGAGATAGATGTAGTAACTTTCTGCGAATCCATATATAACGAGATAAAAACTGTAGCCTCAGAGAAAAAACAAAAAGTAGATATCATAAAACCAAAAATCAAGCTGAAAAAGATATTGACCGATGCGCGTCTTTTCAGACAGGTCATCCAAAATCTTCTCTCAAATGCAGTAAAATACACGCCAGAAAAAGGAAAGATAGTCTTTACCATCTCGAAAAACGATGAGGGATTTGTGCAGTTTGATGTCAAGGACAATGGGTTAGGGATACCGCTAAGCCAGCAAGATAAGATCTTTCAGAAATTTTTCAGAGCGGATAATGTCATGCAAACAGAAGTGGAGGGAACCGGCTTAGGGCTTTACGTATGTAAATCAATCATAGAAATGCTCGGGGGAAAGATATGGTTTGATAGTGAAGAAAACAAGGGGGCTACTTTTTCATGTACCTTGCCTCTTTCAGGCAGCAAGTCGAAAAAAGGAGAAAGATCCCTAATAACAAGCGACATCAAAAAGGAATTTGCGCAAAAATAACTGGAGTGTTTTTTCTTTTGGTATTATAATAAATATATAAACTAACAAAATCATATGGACGAAAAACAAGAGTGCAGCTCAAAAAAAATACTAATAGTCGAGGACGAGAAACCGGTAAGATCAGCATTGCAGAATAAATTTTCATTTGTAGGATTCAAAACAGTTGAGGCAAAAAATGGTAAAGAAGGACTTGAGCTGATGCAGAAAGAAAAGCCGGACTTAGCCTTGATAGATGTCCGAATGCCTGTAATGGGAGGGATCGAAATGATAAGGAAGTTTAAAGAGATTGAGAGGATCAAAGACACTCTCTTTGTAGTACTGACCAACGACTCAACATCTGAAACTCTAGCCGATGTGATGGCGGTAGGCGGCAATCACTACTTCGTCAAATCAGACACTCCTATAGAAGCCATCGTTGATAGAGTAAAGATGATGCTGAACTGCTGATAATTTGTGTTTGTCTCAGAACCAACGCGAAATGATAAACAATGCTAATGCAACCCCCTAAGTCTTTTTCGTCATTCGTACCGACGATAGAGGAAAAATTGAGACGCACTTTAAGAGCGGAATATCTCAAAATAATGTTGTTTGATCCCGATGGCCATCGGGGGAGTTCATTTTTTGAGAATGGAGCGAGTAACTAGTGTTAGTCCAATTTCGTAGCGTGTCGGAAGCTTTTTGTTACTTTTTGGCATCAAAAAGTAAGATGAATCCTAGTCTAATCGCTGGATTCCTGATAATGCCAGAATGGCAAAATTACGTCCTAGTTTTACTTAGACAAAAAACACTCCCTGTTTTGGGGAGTGTTTTTAGTTAGAGTCAGTAAGCACCTTTATACTTTACGTTAGACTCACTATCCAACAACTTCCTACTACAATTTACATATCTTGGCTAAATTTTACAAAAATTTTATTGTCTTAGCTGGTGCTAGGTCTCAAAAATTATTTGATAAAATTTATCTCAATATCTGAAAATTTCGCAACGAAACTTATTGGGCAGTAAGTCTACTCTTTTGAAACTGGTTCGATATTTATAATTGTCTTTAACTTTAGTCTTCCTGTGAAGGACATTAGCTTTTTCTTCGCAAACTTTATGACACCGTCTTCGGTCGCAAAAAGAGTTTTATCTTTTCCTACGCCAACATTCTTACCAGCGACGTAAACCGTTCCTCTTTGTCGTATCAGAATGTTGCCTTTTCTAGCTACCTGACCGCCAAAAAGTTTAACCCCCAGCCGTTTCGACTGTGAGTCTCTTAAGTTATCAGCTGATCCTCCTTGTTTCTTATGCGCCATGGTTTATTATTAATTGGTTCCGATATATATTTACTTAACTATTTAAGGATAGCAAAAAAAGAGAATATTTTCAACACTTTTGTTATAATCTTGTCATGGAAAGAAAACTATACACTGTCTTAGACAATATCCGAAGCGCCGAAAATGTGGGCAGTATCTTGAGAACTGCTGAATCTCTTGGTATAGATAGGGTATTTCTCGTCGGGATAACGCCAGACTTAAGCCATCCAAAAGTGAAAAAAACTTCACTGGGAGCTGAGGACAATCTAGACATCGTTTACGAAAAAGACAGTGTGACTTTGGCAGAGAAGTTAAAAAAAGAAAATTTTGAAACTGTTTCTCTTGAAATTTGCGAAGGAAGCATGGATATAGAAGATTTTGTTTTCAAAAAAGACATTTGTCTTTTTTTAGGAAATGAAGTTAGCGGTGTCGCAAAAGAAATCTTGGATATAAGCGACTGCATTATCAAAATCCCTATGGCAGGTAAGAAAGAATCATTGAATGTTGCCGTTTCCTTTGGGATAGCGGCCTATGCGCTAAAAATGAAAAACAAGGTATAATTTTGCTTTCAACATTTATAAATTAAGCTATTGCAAACATTTTTCACTTGATGGATAATATATATAGAAAAAATAAGCGTACGTTCGCTATAAGGAAAGGAGGTGAATAAAATGGCAGAAAAAGAAACACCAGAACAAAATCAAGATCAAGGTCAAGAACAGCCTCAGCAACCAGCACAAGCTCCAAAAGCAAAATCTGGAAGCGGTATGGACCAAAACGTTGCGGGAGCACTATGTTATGTTCTCGGATTTATAACAGGAATAATTTTCCTACTCATAGAGAAAGATAACAAGTTCGTGAAATTCCACGCTATTCAGTCTATCATTTTCAGTCTCGCGGTATATGCGATCAACTTTGTAGTGGTAGGAATATTGTTCACTTCTATGATGGCAGGAGGATTTGCGCTCCTAGGACTTCTTTCTACAGGACTCACTGTTCTCTACGTAGTACTTTGGATCATGCTTATGGTCAAAGCTTACAACGGCGAAGAGTGGCAGATACCTGTTATCGGCGGAATAGCAAAAAGTATGTCAGAGAAATAAAAAGAAATTTCTTTTTT
>PFMH01000079.1 GCA_002785325.1 bacterium (Candidatus Howlettbacteria) CG_4_10_14_0_8_um_filter_40_9
CTTCACCCCTGCGCTTATGCTGGCGGCAGACTCTGATGTCCCCGCAAAAGTAACTCCGATCAGCGGTGGAGAAGATCTCACTCCAGCGATATTGCTTTCAAATATCGTTAACTATATCCTTCTCTTTGCGGCCGCTATCGCCGTGCTTTTCCTTATCATCGGAGGAATAAAGTATATCGTTTCACAGGGAAATGAAAAAGCAGTCGAAAGCTCGAAGCATACTATCCTTTATGCCGTTATCGGACTTCTCATCATCATCCTTTCATTCGTAATAGTAAGATTCGTCCTAAATCAAGCCGGCGGTTTGACTGGTGGAAACTAAGAGACTATTCAAGATCTCACCACAAGAAAATTGAAAGAAACAATGTTTGTCGCCTGAAATCTCATAATTTCAGCTGCAAATTAACTAAATTTTTTTGGAGTATCTCGATATTCCTCATAAATTTATATAATTTTCGCTACGAAATTCTAGGATTTCAGTCTGACATGAGATTTTGAACAGTCTCTAAAAACTCAGGCTCTCAAAAAAACACTCCGTGTAATGTAGGAGTGTTTTTTTATCTCCCAACAATACAAAACATCTCTATCTCCTCCATGTCATCTCGACCCGAGTGGAGAGATCCCTGCCCCATGTATTGAAACTTGTCGCAATAGAAACGAAAGATGACCTCAAAAATCACCCAATTCTTCTAAATCAGATGGCTCAAATCACCCGTTTTATCAAAAACAACATAAACCTCAAGGCCCTAGTATCTTTCTACTCTTTTCACCAAACAACTCCATAAATTAACGTAAATTTGTGGAGTTGCGCTCCATAAATTTTGACAAATACACTCCTCTTTCTATCAAAGAAATAGTGTCAAATCCTCTAATTATCCCAATTTAGAGGATTCTGCCTCCTCTAATTTGACAAAAAGACAGGAATGCCCTATAATAATCCTATGAAAATTCCTAGATTTTATACCAACTTGGCCCCTCTCATAAAACCAAACAAGGTCTTGGTTATCTATGGTTCAAGGCGGGCAGGGAAAACAACATTGCTAAGAGAGTATTTAGGGGGCATAAATGGTAAAATGCAATACAAGCTAGACTCCGGAGACAATATTGTTGTGCAAGAGACACTCTCCTCAAGAAATTTTTCAAAAATCAAAAACTATGCAAGAGGATATGATCTTATCGCCATCGATGAAGCACAAAAGATTCCGAAGATCGGGGAAGCTCTTAAGATAATGGTGGATGAGATCCCCGACATCAAAATAATAGCGACAGGATCTTCGTCGTTTGAGCTCTCCGGTCAAATCGGAGAACCACTTACAGGACGAAAACGCACCATAACGCTATACCCCATATCCCAAATAGAAATGTTGGAACTTTCTAATGCCTATGAAATAAAAAACGATCTAGACAAATATCTGATATATGGAGGATACCCTGAGGTAATCGCAAACAAAAATCCCGATGAAAAAAAGGAAGTTTTGGAAGAACTTTTGGGGTCATATCTTTTAAAAGACATTTTGGAATTAGAAAAAGTAAAAGGGTCGAAAATTCTTCTAGATCTTCTTCGCTTACTTGCATTTCAGGTGGGAAGCGAGGTTTCCCTGCCAGAACTAGGTCGCCAGCTTGGGCTTGACTACAAAACAGTTGCTCGCTATCTCGACCTTTTTGAAAAATCTTTCATTGTTTATAATTTACGTGGCTTTAGCAGAAATCTTAGAAAAGAGGTTACCAAAAAAAGTAAATATTATTTTTTTGACAATGGTATAAGAAATGCAATAATCGCTAACTTCAACCCCCTAGAAACGAGAGACGATATCGGAAAACTTTGGGAGAATTTTCTTGTGTCTGAGAGGATTAAAAAAAGGTCTTACAAAAGTATTTATGCGAATGCTTATTTCTGGCGGACTTACTCGGGTCAAGAGATAGACCTTATTGAGGAAAGAGAGGGCACTCTGTTTGGGTATGAATTCAAATGGTCTCCAAGAAAACCAACCAAAGCACCAAAGGATTGGGTTTCCGCCTACCCAAAAGCCGAATATTCGGTAATAACAAAAGAAAACTATCTAGAATTTCTGACCTAGTTATCTTATGTGGATAAGATAGTATATTACACTATTTACAAAGTCGGTCATTTGGTGTATATTACCCTTAAGCTGGAATGGAAAAAATACTATCGCAACTTGAAATCCGAATAACCTGTATCGCAAAACTTGTGGTGCAGAAAAAAATATATGTGAGATAAAAAACCATCAAGCAAAAGGAGCTGGTCAAGATGGCAAAAGTTTTAGCTGATCAACCACAGGGAGAGGCGGCCATGATCCCGCGGCGCAAGATCATTATGTGGATCGGGATAGTCGCGTTAGTATGGATGTCCGTCTCGTATTTGTACAACCAAACGCTAGCGTCGCCGTCTAACGCACCGCAACAGCCGCAAGCGGCCGTAACGATCCCCCGCGAACTGCAAAACATCCCGCCATTGTCCGAATCAGACAAAAGTGAGCTCGACAGTATCGCGCAAAGCGAAATGTCACTATATTTTGAAAGAAGTGGCAGCACCCCAAGCACGAAACCCTACGAAATAATCCATACCGGCCGGGAAATGTTCGACAGCGGATCCCTGGGCACAAAGACCCTAGGAATTCTCCGCAAGATAAATTACGACATAGTGCAGGTAAAGTGGTACTATAATAGCCCCGATAACCCTAGCCATCCGAGAAATGATCCCTTTGAAATGTTTGCAACATTAAAGAAGGAGACCAAAGACGCTTCTTGGAAAGTTTATGACTCCGAGGAGATCAATCGGGTCAGCCCATAAAAACTTTTCGAAGGCCCCTCAGAACGCGAGGGGTCTTTTGTTTTTTTAGTTAGATTGTTATATAATCTTCTTAACATAATAAGTAACAAATGAAAACTAAATTAACAATATCGATCTGCCTATTCTCTCTCTTACTTTCCTTTTTTTTCATAAGCAAGGTTCATGCTTTTGACACTCCTGTTCTTTGCAGAACAACCGGTGGCTGTGAGTCCTTCCCTTATGGAACAGTTAACTGGACACCAAAACAAGGTGAAACCGTGGACGGAAA
>PFMH01000107.1 GCA_002785325.1 bacterium (Candidatus Howlettbacteria) CG_4_10_14_0_8_um_filter_40_9
GGCAGTAACATATTTGTAAAATTAGGATGCTCTAAAATCATTAATGCCTTATAATGTACTTATGTCTTATACTGAATCGATCGAAAAAACGCTTGGCGAATTGAGTGCGTCGAAGGGCGGTCTTTCTTATGAAGAAGCTTCAAAAAGATTAGGGCAATACGGCGCGAATACTCTTGTCGTGGAAGCCAAGTTCAAAATCTTAAAGGATTTGCTCGCGCAGTTTACCGATCTACTCGCTATTATTCTTATTATCGCCGGCGGACTTTCTTATATATTTGGAGAAACTCGTGATGCTATCATTATCTTTTTTATAGTTCTGGCAAATGAAGCTATCGGATTTTTCCAGGAATACAAAGCCGAAAAAGCGATACAGGCATTGAAGAAAATGATCCCGCTGGAGGCGATAGTTCTCAGAGGTGGCGAGGAGCAAAAGATAAATGCTTCTGACATCGTCCCCGGCGACATCATCATTCTTGATGAAGGTGATAATGTCCCAGTCGACATCCGCCTTATCGAAGCCAACGATCTCTTTACCAACGATACTGTCCTTACCGGTGAGTCCGAACCGCAGTCAAAATTTGCAGGGGAGCTAGATACGGAAAATCTATCGGTTACCGAGATCGACAACACGGTTTTTATGGGAACGAGCGTTATCTCTGGAAATGCCATCGGGGTAGTCGTCGGTACGGGGATGAATACCGAGTTCGGAAAGATCGCCCATCTTACCCAAGAGATAGAAAATACCGAAAGCCCGCTACAGAAAGAGGTGCGGACGATGGCGAAGACTATCTCTCTTATCACCTTAGCCGTGGTGGCGGCGATCTTTGGTCTGGGGCTTTTTATGAAAAAATCTCCATTTGAAAGTTTCGGATATTCTCTGGGGATCGCAGCATCTACTGTACCTGAAGGACTGGCAGCGACTATTTCCGTAGCTCTCGCTGTCGGTGTGCAGAGAATGGCGCGATCCAAGTCAATTATAAAAAGACTGAGCGCCGTTGAGACTTTGGGTTGTGCTACTGTGATCGTTACCGACAAAACGGGGACACTCACTAAAAATGAGATGACAGTAAAGGAGCTTTGGGCGAACGGCAAAAACATCCATGTAAAAGGCGTCGGCAATATGCCCGTAGGAGAGTTTATATCTGATGGAGTTTTATATGACCAGTCGAAACTGTCAAAACTTTTGGAGATCACCGTTTTGTGCGACAATGCCGAGCTCGAGAAAGATTCGGATGAAGGATTCAAAGTTATCGGAGACTCTACCGAAGGAGCGCTCCTCGTTCTTGCCGAGAAAGCCCGCATCGACACAAATGAATTTCGAAAAACGCATACGAAGATCGACGAGGTTCCTTTTGATTCGACGAGAAAGATGATGTCGACGATAAACAGTATCGGGAATAATTATTGCGTTCATACTAAAGGGGCGCCTCTGGAAGTTTTAGCCAAATGCACAAAAATATTGATCGATGACAAGGTACGGAACCTTGTAAAGAAGGATATAGATGAAATAAAAAAGCAAAACGATGCTCTGGCTTCTGAAGCGCTACGGGTTTTGGGATTTGCATATAGAGAAATAGACAAAACGTTCTTGGATAGTCATTCTGGAGACATTAGGAGGCCAGAATCCGCAACCATAAATACAAAAGATTCTGGTCAAGCCAGAATGACGAAGGAAAATGGTATCGAATCCGATCTTATCTTTGTCGGGCTCGTCGGGATGATCGATCCGCCGAAAGCGGAAGTGGAGGAAGCGATCGATCTCACCAAGAAAGCGGGGCTAAAAGTGATAATGGTTACAGGCGACTATCAGCTGACCGCCAAAGCGATCGGCATAAGGATCGGTCTGGCTATGAACCCAAAGATGATATCAGGAAGCGATCTAAACACGATGTCGAAAGCGGAACTTAAGAAAATACTAAAAACTGACGAGATTATCTTCGCCCGCGTAGATCCCGAACACAAGATGCGGATAGTTTCGGCGCTCCAGGATCTCGGACACATCGTCGTTGTTACGGGAGACGGAGTAAACGACGCGCCGGCCCTCAAAAAAGCCGACATAGGAGTCGCCATGGGCATCACCGGCACAGACGTTTCCAAAGAATCGGCGGAGATGATAGTTACAGACGACAACTTTTCGAGTATTGTCTCCGCGATAAAAGAAGGTCGGATTGTTTACGATAATATAAAGAGATTCCTTCTTTATATCCTATCTTCCAACTCGACGGAGTTTTTCTCTGTGATCATGGGATTTTTTCTCGGAGTCAGTCCGATCCTCGCCATCCAGATCCTTTTCGTCGATCTGGGAACTGACGTATTCCCCTCTATGGCGCTTGCTGTCGACAAAGGAGACCATGAGATCATGTTTCGCGCCCCCAGAGATCGCAAACAAAAACTCCTCTCAAAAGAGATGCTGATGTTTTTATTACAAATAGGCCTCTTAGTTGGAGTTCTTGCCGCGATCGTCTTTTCTATCATTATGACTTACGGCGGACAGGGATTCTCAGCGGACGCTCTAAACTACAAGAGAGGGACAACAGCCGTCTATGCCGTGCTTGTCCTTTGTCAAGTCGTAAACGCTTTTATGTGTCGAGGGACAAAAGGATTCTTCCGATCTATCTTTGGCAATACGAAACTTTTGCTGGGCGTCGTTTTTTCTTTGATACTTCTATTGTTTGTTGTCTATAATACTGCCTTGCAAAATATTTTCTACACCGCGCCTTTAAAATCTGCCGACTGGATTTTGGTTTTGATGGCAGCTTTAATTTTCTGGGGATTTTCAATAATAAAGAGGAATCATTATATAAAATCTTTTGATAAAATTGTTATGAAGACCGCCTAGCGGGTTTTCATTAGTCTCAAATCTAATATAAGTTAAATTAATGACCACACAAACTTTAGAAAAACTAAATACCGAAGAGCTTGAAATTAATTCAATCCCCATAAGGTAAACCACTAGTTTTACTAGTGAGACTTGCATAGGTTTTACCGTT
>PFMH01000044.1 GCA_002785325.1 bacterium (Candidatus Howlettbacteria) CG_4_10_14_0_8_um_filter_40_9
TCCTCCTCCTCCGTACCTACCGCCCCCACCACCACCGGCAACAACAAGGGCTTCAACATTTCCACTTCCAGCAGTTACCTGAAATGTTCCACTAGAGGCAAACGAATGCATCTTGTATCCTCCAAAAGTTGTTATCGTCCCACCTGTAGCCGTGATAGCAGCGTCACTGCTTATATATGCTGTTTGAGCTGCACCGTCTGAAGCATATTCCATGAAATCAAGTTCGGTTCTGCCATCAAGATATCCAGAGTAAAGTCCGATATTATCTTTTGCTCTTACTCTGTAAAAATATTTTGTATTTGGAGAAACAGAATTGTCCGTACAATAAATTTGTGCAACAACGCCAGAGCACCCACCGCTTGCAACATTTGTCCACGCTCCGGGAGTGCCACTTGCGTCTGGTGCCCTTTGAACCTCGTAGCCCGCAAGACCCGATTCAGTATCAGTAGAAGCCGTCCACGAAAGATCAAGCGAATTTGAAGCTACTGAACTTATAGCAAGATTTGTTGGATTCGTCGGCGCCGTCACATCGTAAGTATACGATATCGCAAGGGCCGACATGACTGGGGTGTCTGCGTCGTCAGCAGTTGATAGCGTCGCTTTTACGATTATATTGTCATAAATATCCACCGAAACACCGGACATATCTACGGGTGAAGCGTCAAAACCGGTGCTGTTTCCAGGGAGTACTCCGTCAGGGATCAATGTTGATCCATCCGATTGATAAACTTTGTATTTTACATCCGTATTCGTCGGCTCGCTATCGGTAAATGTCATCTGGACCCAATTGCCATAAAGACCGGTAGCCGTTATCTGGTCTGAAGTCCAGACACCCGGGGAAAGGTAAACTCCGCCAGAAGAAAGCTCTTCAGAGCCGAAGGAGAGGGTGGGTTCGTTGGCGGTATATTTTCTTACGACGAGATTATCTATATATACATTGCCTCCCTGATAGTGAGTAAAACCAATTTTTAAAGGGGTCTCGCTAGAATAAGAGGAATCATACATAGTAGACCATGAACCGTTGTTCGCACTTAAAAGGGTGGTCGCCCCACCTGATGGTTTTAGAATTTGTCTCACAGTGTAGTTAGTGTTTGCTGCAAAATTACCTACTAGCCCTCTGCCAGACCCATCCTCATACATATAAAATTCAGCGCTACCTCCGACAGCCTTTCTTGGGTAAAAAGCATAGATAAAATTAGAATAGTTGGTGCCAGCCGTAGCATCCTTCCACATGAGCATAGAAGTATCTTGATAAGAAGCGCCTGTCGCTAAAGTGGATCTATAATTTGCTTGCGCAACAAGCCCCTCTCTCGCGAAACTGGTATTTGAATGCAGGGTTGTTTGACCCCAGACCGCAGTTCCGTCAGTAAATATAAGTTCACCGTTTTGCGAAATATATCCACCGACGTCGGTTTCTACCCACTTTGAAGCATTTATAGTAGTCCCTGAAAAATCATCTTGAAAAACATATATATTATCCTTATTCTCCGGCGGAGCTCCAGCCGAATTATTATCATAATACATATAATAACTATGACTCCCTGTAGCTTCGGAATTCGAGCTCGCCGATATCGCCGACTGCGTCTTAAACCATATCTGGCTTTTCCCAGTGCCATCTACAGCAATTACTTTCCCTTCAGTATAATACGGACTGCCGTTCAAGGTGCCGTTGTTTGCGTTGCCTGAACTATCCCCTGCATCATTATCCAAATGCCAAAGGCCCTTGGTATTTGAGTCTGGGGTAAATGGGGTGTGTTGAGGAGTAAAATTTGCGGTATAACGAACGCTATTTGAAACACGAACATCATCTACCTGACCAAGAAAATAAGAATTGTTATAATCTTTACCAATTTTAGCGCTAATTGCATTTGTAGTAAGATTGGCAAAAGTAAAAGAACCGTCGGCTTGGCCATCAACATAAAAATAACCACCAGCACTACTTCCTCTTACAACGACATGATGCCAGTTGTTATCATTTAAAGCGGTATTACTGGCTTTCCATCCCATACTCGGGGAATAAAAACCCAGACGACCATTGTATTTATTACTGTACTCAAAAGTATAACCATTATATGAACCGCCTGATTCAAGTTTATCGAAAATACCACCCCTCTGAGTGGAACTGGTTTTTATCCATGCTTCGATTGTAAATGCGGTTGTCAAATTTAGACTGCTATTTAATCCTACATCAACATACTGGCTACTCCCATTGAGATTTGCACCCTGCCCCTTCACGATATCCCTGTCAAGCTCGGTAAGTGCGCCCGTAGATCTGTTTTTGGCGACGGTACGAAGATCGGAAAGATCATTGTTTACACTTCCAGCCGCTCGTAGTGTTTCCATGTCTATATCAGCTTTTGCTGAGTAGCCAGAAGCTACGGCGTCTGTAGTATTCACAGTCGCAAGCTGTCTTTTTCCGTAAGCCGTATTCCACCAATTTTGCTTTAGCTTAACATTTCCTCCGGAGGTATCGATATTTGCATCACCGGAACCATTAACCCCAGCGCCAAAATCCCAAGATCCATTGGCAGCCAGTGTCTGTTGCGGAAGTCCTACCAAACTTAAAAGCGTTAGTGAAATATATAATGCCAACACAGACACGTGAACATGCTTATGATACTTATGATTGTGCCATCTGTGGTACCAGTTTATATTTCTACGCAAAAAATTATGAGGACGGACGAGTTTCAATCGGATATGAAAAGTAATCAGAATGAATTTTCTGAATACATTGACTATAATTTTTCCTATTTTTCCAAACCCTCTCGTAGTCATTAAAAAGTTATTAAATAAAGATGAAGGAGACTAAATAATAAGACTCGATAGAAACAAAACTAGTACTTATAGTATATAAATTATTATACTTAAGCGCAAGCAAAAAAGCAAAAATTTTTGCAAGGTTCCGTACCTTGTAAGCTAATTAATCTTCCAACGTTAGCCCTTCCAGTATTTTCTCTGTGTCATGGATATAATCTTCTACAAATATCCGATAGTTATCGCTACTGACCATGCCATCGTTCTTGTTTTGTTCAAAGTAATCTAATATAAGTTCTGGCTTCACCCATTTCGTATTTCTTGTCCTCAGATATTCTTGATAGCTCGAAAATTCATACTCCTTTAATTTTACAAGGTTCCGTACCTTGTTAGGATTAAGGTGAATGTATCGAGATAGATGGAGAAGATAATTATCATTTTTCACTAGAACAGCCTTAAATCTGCCCTGAAAGAGTCCTCCCGTTCTTTCATACCGATCATTAAAGTACATGCTATAGCTGATAATCAGTGCGCTTATAAACTCCGATAAATCTCTTCCCCCTTTCTGTTTAATCAGTAGATGAAAATGATTTGGCATAAGGCAATAAGCAAGCAAATCTATTTTTCCAAAAAAATTTTTCCTTACAAACAGACGACCATTAAAATTAGAGCTCTTCTTTTCTGGATCGTCCTCAGGGATCAAGTATTGCTTGAGAAAATAGAGAAAGGTTTTATAGTCTCGGTCATCCATAAAAATATCACGCTTCTCTACGCCACGATTATAAACATGATAAATCCCGTTTTCTATATATTCCCTTTTTGTATTTCTTGCTGGCATAGAACTAGTATATTACAAGGTACGAAACCTTGTAAAGTTATTCAGCAGTCTTGTTACTTAAGTCTACTTTTTTCTCCAGTTCACTCAACTCTTCCTTCACTTCTGATAATTCTTTGAGAAGTAATTTTTCCTCGACGCTGGCTACTAATCTTCGTGTGCTGTCGATCATGTCTGGAGTAACGGAGATAGAGTTTATACCGTACTTCACCAACATCTCGCTGACTTCAGGGTACACACTCGGCGCTTGCCCGCAGATAGAGGTCGTCACATTGTACTTTCGACAAACTTCGATCACGTGTTTAATGCATTCCTGCACCGCCTCGTTTCTCTCATCAAAAAGTTCAGCCAAAACTTGATTGTCTCTGTCTAGTCCCAGAACTAGTTGTGTCAGGTCGTTCGAACCGATCGAGATGCCGTGGATCCCCATCTGACAATATTTTTCAATGAGGAAAAAGGCGCTCGGCACTTCGACCATTATCCAAAACTTGAATTCCTTATCGTAAAGCAGTTCTGATTTTTCGGTAAGTGCTTTGACCTCCGCAAATTCTTCCACCGTTCGCACAAACGGGATCATCAGGTGGAGGTTGTTATAGTTTTGTCGTACTCGTTTTATAGCTTCGAGTTCCAGCGCGTAAAGATCCGGCTCTTTCATATATCGGAAACAACCGCGATAACCGATCATGGGGTTGTCTTCGTCTTTTTCGAATTCGGCGCCGCCTTCAAGCCCCTTGTATTCGTTAGTTTTGAAGTCAGTCGCCCTATAAACAACTGGTCGAGGATAAAACGCAGAAGCAAACTGTTCCATAGCATCGGCTAATTTTTTAACGAATTCTTCGCTTTTTCCTTCTTTTATAAAAAGTCGCGGGTGTTTGCCCATGTTGGCGATGATGAATTCCGCCCGAAGCAGTCCCACCCCGTCGACATTCTGCTGGGCGATCTTCGAAACCAACTCCGGCTCTCCTAAAATAACGTAAATTTTGGTCGCGGTAACGGGAGCAGCCTGTTGGACAGAAGTATTTTGTCCGCCTTCTTTGTTTTCTGTTTGTTGTTTATTGTTATCTGCTATCTGACCTTCATACACCACTCCTTTTGCTCCATCAACCGTGATAACTTGTCCGTTTTTGAGATCTTTTGTCGCCGTCGCTGTTCCTACAACGCAAGGGATACCGAGTTCTCTCGAGACGATTGCTGCATGACAAGTTCTCCCACCAAGGTCGGTAACGATCGCTGTCGCTCTCTTCATGGCAGGGACATAGTCTGGCGTTGTCATTTCCGTTACTAAAACATCACCATCAAGAATCTTATCAATCTCTTTTGGCGAATGAATGATTTTGACCGTTCCCGAAGCCATCCCGATGCTCGCCGCTCCGCCTTTTAGTAAGACCTTAGCGTCGCTAATGCTTGTCGTTTGTCTTTGGTCATTTGTCATTGGCTGTCCAGTTGTCATTCTGGCTTGACCAGAATCTGATTCTGGCGTCCCTTTGGTCCCCAGAATGACAGGGTCTACCACCGCGCTGCCAAGGGTCGTCACTGGTCGCGACTGCACCATATAAACTTTCCCTTTTTCTATCGCCCACTCCGTGTCCTGCGGCTTGCCGTAATGCTCTTCGAGCTTTAAGGCAATTTTTGCCAATTGATTTATCTCATCATCTGAAATCTTTTGTTTTCCTTGCTCTTCTTCTGGTATCGGGATCCCCGATTTTGCCAGATCATTCAGATCATCAGTGTCGGAAGCCCCCGACTCTCGACTGAGTTTCCACGTTTGGGTATTAATTTCCTTATCTGAAACCTCTAATGTTTTTTTATCAACAAGGTATCGATCCGGTGTCTGCGCTCCGAGCACTACCACTTCGCCCAGTCCGTAAGCCGCTTCTATCGATATATGTTCTAGATCATTATTTGTCGGATCAACCGTAAACATTACTCCGGCTTTGTCGCTGTTCACCATTTTCTGAATCGGAACAGCGATACCGACATCGAGCTGGTCATACCCTTTTTCCGCTCGGTAATAGATCGCTCGAGCGCCAAAAAGAGAAGCGTAGCATCTCTGAACCGCATGAACTATTTCTTCGTCGCCGATAACATTTAAGTATGTTGCCTGTTGGCCGGCAAATGAGTCCTCAGCGCCGTCTTCGGATGTCGCCGAGCTTCTGACCGCCACGTAAAGTTTTTCTGATTTTGTGACCGCCTTTAAAGTATGATAATTTTCGATAATTTCTTTCTTTATCTCTCCGACCATCTCGGCATCAGTAAGCATTTTCTGGATTTTCTCCGCTCTGTCCTGCAGATCTTTTGAGTTCTCCATGTCGAGACCATCAAGAGTTTTTACGATATCGTCTTTTAGTCCCGATTTTTCTAAAAACTTGAAATAAGCGCCTGCCGTTACGATATATCCGTTCGGTACCGGAAGACCGGCATTAAACATCTCTCCGAGGTTTCCCCCTTTTCCGCCGACGATCGCGGTATCGTCTTTCCCGACTTCTTTGAACCAAAGTATATTTTTTTGTGCGTCTGCCATAGAACTCCCTCCTTTATTGATTAATTATATTCTAACCAATTTCAAACATAAAAAGAAGTATAAAAAAATGAGCAAACAAAATGGGGCGATTCCTCCAATCCGAAGATCAGAGTAGTCGCCCCGAAGGAAGAAACAGGCGTTTCTTTGCATAGTACCTCCTTTCTAAAATATTGCTCTAATATTTTAGCAGAAGTGTAACCCATGTATCTCACCCAAGACACTCCACCACCCTAAAGGAATATCCACTTCGTTCCGACATCTACAGAGTATTCCTGTCAGATATGTTTACCAGAAATCCGTATAGCTATTGGAGTTTTTGTATAGATACTTGACTTTTTGTATAGACTTTGCTATTATGTCTATACATATGGAAAATGATAAAAATCTAATGCCGATCGGAAAAGCCGCGCAATTCTTAGGGGTATCTATTATGACTCTAAGGCGTTGGGATGCTACAGGAAAATTACCAGCTATAAAAAGTCCCAGCGGCTATAGATATTATGAGCGTAAAGTTCTTGAAAGATTTCGCGAAGATATTTTTAGCATTGCCAAAGCTTGGGCAAAAAGTCAAATGGCCCCAGATATCTCCGAAGATTGCTACTGTGGTACGCAAGACCGTTTTAGAGCAAGATTGGAGCGTATGGCAACGCTGCTCAACCGAGAGCAGACAACGTTTGATCTGGCACCGCTACTGACAGCCATAGCCGGAGAGATTGGAAACAACTCTTTTGATCACAACTTGGGAAATTGGCCAGATGTACCCGGTGTGTTTTTTTCCTATAATACAAATAAGCGCATAATTGTGTTAGCCGACCGAGGTGTAGGAATCAAAGCAACACTCAAAAGAGTGTGCCCAGAGCTAAAGGACGACATCAGTGCATTAAGAGTCGCTTTGACCGAACGTATATCCGGCAGAGCGCCTGAGCAAAGAGGAAATGGTTTGAAATTCGTTGTAGATGTAGCCAAAGAAAATCCTGTCGAGATAAGCTTGCAATCAGGTATTGCCGTTTCTGCTATTGGCAGAAACGGAGCTCAAGTTTCTCTAGCCGACGAAAATATACGCGGAACATTAACTAAAATAGGATATTAATAATGAAAATCTACTTAAGAAAATTCGGAATTGTTTTGACTTCTCGTCCTGCGGGCAAGGAGGCTTTTGCCGCTGCTCGTCCAATCTTGGACCCCAACGCTAAGAAGGTAGAGGTAGACTTTAGCGGCATCATCTCCCTGTCTCCATCTTGGGCGGATGAGTTTTTTCGCGCGCTTGAAGGCATGTACGGCGATAAGGTTATATATCTGCCAAGCGATAATCCTTCGGTTAATGCCACTCTACGAATTATTCATGATAAATAAAACAGATGCTGATTGGCCTCTATTTTGTATCCCAGTTCTCTGTATAAATTATACGAGCTACTTCTTCATCTGTTTCGCCACTGTCGGAACTAAAACGATAACGGCATAACCAACGAGCATATTTACTGCGAATGGGTTGAAATCCGGATTGAATCTTTTGGTAATCAGAAAATCCAGTGCCAAGACCACGACCGCCGTTACAACACCGTAACCTAAGGCCGCAGCAGTGTCTTTAAGGTCGACTTTTTGCGCTAGAAGATATGCTGCTATCGCAACAGTCGCAACACCCGATACCTGCCCGAGAAGCCCTGTCGCATCAACTTTAAGCGCAATCAGAACGGATATAACCATAAAAACAGCGACATAAACGATGACCCCGTTTATAATCCCCTTTTTGAAATCGATGTTCATATGTATCACCTCCTCCTTTATAAATTTATAAAATCCTAAACCCTAATATCTAAATCCCAAACAATCTTTGAATATAAAAATTTTAAACATTTGAATTTAGCTATTTTGTATTTATTTAAAAATTCGATATTAGAAATTAGAAATTCAATTTGGTTATCCTTTTTTACTACTACCAAATTGTTCTATCTTATCCTCACAGTCTTTTGCTACCGCCTCTATGGCGCCTTTCATTATTTCTTCCGGCACATATGCTCTTTTATTTTTTACCAGATAGTAACGCAAATATTTCGTAAACGACAGACGCAACTCGGTATTTATGTTTATCTTTGAGATCCCTAGCTGGATCGCTTTTTGAATATCGTGCTTTGGAACCATCGAGCCCCCATGAAGAACTAAAGGAACATCAACGCTCTTACCGATTTCTCTCAAACGATCAAAGTCGATATTGGTCTCGCCTTTGTAAGCTCCGTGCGCCGTCCCGACAGAGATCGCTAGCGAATCAATGCCGGTCTTTTTCACAAATTCGACCGCTTTTTCGGGATCAGTGAAATATAATGTTCTATCTGTCTTATCCCCTTTTGACTTCGGCGTAATGATATGGCCCAGCTCTCCCTCCACTGAAACGTTTTTCTTTTTCGCATAAGCTACAACTTTCTTCGTGATCTCAATATTTTCTTCATATGGCAAAGAGGAGCCATCTATATGTATGGAAGTATAGCCGATATCGATACATTTTTTCGCCTGTTCAAAACTGCCTCCATGATCTAAGTGAATAGCCACCGGCACCTTTGCTTCCTTGGCAAATGTACGGAGAATGGCATATATCTCTCTTTCATTGGAAAATCTGATCTGTCTTTCAGAGGTCGCAAGTATCACCGGAGAACCCAGTTTCTCGCAAGCTCTCATAATCCCCATTGTCATCTCTAGATCCGACGTATTGAAAGCAGGAACAGCATAATGACCTTGCCTCGCGTCATTTAGCAGTTTTTTAGTACTAACAAGCATTTTTGTTTTTTATTAATTTTGTGATAAAATTCAAAGTTAAAAATGAAAAGTTAAAAGTTACAGTTTAAAATTTTAAATTTTACATTGTCATTTTTCATTTTGAGATTTTCATTTTAAATTACTTGCCTGGAATATTTTTAGAACTCCTGGATGCAGATTTTTCAACATCTCTTATAATACTTAGAAACCCATTATGATCCATGCTCGCTCCGCCGACTAAAAATCCTTCGATCAGCCTTTCTTTCAAAAATTCTTTAGCATTTTTATCGTCGACACTTCCGCCATATATAAATCTCATCTTCTCTGCCATATCCTTTCCATAAAGAGCGCCCGTAAGATTCCGCAAAGCCTCGATAATATAAACTGCATCCTTTGGGGCACAAACTCTGTCCGAAGGGCTGATCGCCCATACCGGTTCATAAACCACGATGACGTTGGCTACCTCATTGGCGGTAAGAAGTCCCAAGACCGCTTCCAGCTGGGATGTCACAACTACTTTTCCGAGACCATCACCCCTCTCCTGAAGCGTTTCTCCGAAACAAACGATCGGCGTAAATCCGAAAGTAACGGCTGTTTTTACTTTTTTGGCGATATCTTTGTCGCGTTCTCCTAGAAATATCCGTCTTTCGGAATGCCCGATAATCACGTAGTCAGCAAATCCGCGAAGTTGCGACGGCGAAGTCTCTCCAGTGAAGTTTCCCTTTTCTTCGTAGAACAAATTTTGAGCGCCGATCTTAATCGGCGAATCTTTTAGGATACTGCTTACGGGATAGATACTTAGAAAGGAAGGACAGACGACGACATCGGTATACTTATAAGATGCCATCTCTTTCTCTATCCTCTCGGAGAGAATGATGCTTTCAGGAACAGTAAGATTCATCTTCCAGTTCCCGATCACGATTTTCTTTTTGGCATTAATACTCATGTTATTATTATAAACGCAATCTTCTCTATGAGCAAATAAAGCCCAATTTAGATTATCAAAACCGCCAAAACTATCGCCAAAACGATACGCAAAACAGACGCAACTGACACATAATATATTAATTCCCTAATGCATGCGTCAGTTCTGGCATTTTGTTCTGGCGTCTGTTCTGCGACTTATCCCAGCGCTTCTATCCCCGGCAGTTTTCCATCAAGCTGGATATAGCGCATCGTTGCTCCTCCGCCAGTAGAAACGTAGGTAAATTTGTCCGAATATCCCGTCTTTTCGATCGCTGCTATGGTATCTCCGCCTCCGACTATAGTTATAGCTCCGCTCTCGGCGATCAGTTTCGCAATCGCCGTAGTATCTTTGGCAAACTTGTGGATCTCTGTAACCCCCAATGGACCATTCCAAAAGATCGTCCCTGCAAACTTTATCGGTTCTGCAAATCTCCCCACTGTTCGCGGTCCTATATCGACGATGATATCTCCTTTTGAGACTTCACTTATATCTTTCACTTTCGTCTTCGCTCCTTCTTTCATTTTCTTTGTCACGATCACATCTGCCGGTAGCAAAAGCTCAACTCCTTCATACCCCGCATCACGGATTATCTCGTCAGCCTCATCCACATATTCTGCTTCCGCCAATGAATTCCCCGTATCAAAACCCGAAGCCTCGATGAAAGTATTCGCCATCCCCCCGCCAATGATGAGGACGTCGGCCTTTTTCATTAATGTCTTTAAAACTTCTATCTTGGTTGAGATCTTAGCGCCGCCAATAACGCAAATAAAGGGCTTCTTTGGATTTTTTAAATATTTATCAAGATTTTTTAGTTCATCCTCCAGAAGCAATCCGACGTATGAGGGCAAAAGTTTCGGAACGCCGACCATGGAAGCATGGGTTCTATGACAATTTGCAAAAGCGTCTTGGACAAAGATATCCCCCAGCTCTGAAAGTTTTTTTGCAAATTCGGAATCATTTAAACTCTCTCCTTCATAATATCGAAGATTTTCTAAAAGACAGACTTCTCCCTGCTTCATCTTCTCGATCTCCGCTTTTGTTTTTGACCCCCAAGCCTCGGGTATAAACGTTACATTTTTTTTAATCAAATCCTCGAGAACTTTTGCGACTGGTTTCAGCGAAAATTCTTTGACCTTTTTACCTTTCGGTCTTCCGAGATGGGACATCAAGACAACTCTTGCCCCTTTTCTGGTTAAATAATTGATGGTTTTTAAATGCGCTCGAATTTTTGAATCATCCAAGATACGTCCTTTTTCCAAAGGAACATTGAAGTCGACTCGGACGAGCACTCTTTTGTTTTTTACATCCGCCTCTTTAAGTGTTTTCATATAAAAAATATAATGAGTTACTGCCTATATAGTATAAGGAATACGGGATAATTTGCAAACATAAACGTTCAAGGCCGACTGCAAACGCAGCCGGTCAGTTTTTTGTGCTATGAATAGCAAACACGGGGGTTACATCGCAACAACCGCTGGTTGCGATGCGGGGCATATGGTTGGTTCTCTGGATGACATTGGAGTTTCAGGATCCCACTCCCAAGCTTCCGCAAGAGAGCCATGAAACATCAATTCGTCCAGCAACAAGATGGTATGTTTGACAGATCCCATAATTTTAATGATCCGCCCCTCGTCCAAAATAATTTTCTCTCTCGGTTGCCACCTTTCGTTTTGATCCGGATAAAGAAGAGTTGTGTGCGTCCCCTGATACCGAAGCTCCACCCTCATACGAGAAACGCGCCATCCCTGACAATCAAGAGTGATCTTGCAAACATACTCCGAGAATTCTTCTGACAGCAAAACTGGGACCACTAAGTTTAAAATCGATCTTTTCATCTTTTCCCCCCTCACAAAAAAGGACAAGTCTTCCAACTTGTCCCTCCGCCGTTATATCAAGCTGCGATCATAAGCAACATATATCTATAATTTCTTAGATATCAAATCAGCCAGATCGGCTACTCGGTTCGAATATCCCCATTCGTTATCATACCAGCTGAAAACCTTTACAAACTTACCGCCGATGATCCGCGTCAATGCGATATCTACTATAGATGAATGAGGATTAGCCTTAAAATCCATCGAAGTCAGTTCTTCTTCGGAAACAAGCAGTATCCCTTTCATCTCACCGGCCGCCGCTTTTTTGAATGCTTTCTTTAAAGTCTCCTCCGTAACATTTTTCCCAGTTTCTATAGTGAGGTCGGTTATCGAAACCACCGGCGTCGGAACTCGGAGAGCTATCCCATCCAGCTTATTTTTCAGTTGTGGGATAACCTCTGAGATCGCTTTTGCCGCTCCCGTAGTAGTTGGGACGATGTTCAGTGCCGCCGCCCTTGCTCTTCTAAGATCCTCATGAGGAAGATCCAAGATCCGTTGATCGTTGGTATAAGAGTGAACGGTCGTCATCAAACCCTTTTTAATACCAAAGTTGTCGAGAATAACTTTTGCCATCGGTGCTAAAGAGTTCGTGGTACAAGAAGCCATGGAGATGATGTTGTGCTTTTTGGGATTGTATTCTTTTTCGTTTACCCCGATCACTATAGTCTTGTCCTGATTTTTCGCTGGAGCGGAAATAATAACTTTTTTAGCTCCCGCTTCCAGATGCGCTTTTGCTTTTTCACCGTCGGTGAAGAATCCTGTCGACTCAACCACGAGATCTACTCCTAGTTTTTTCCACGGCAGATTTGCCGGATCTTTTTCAGCGAATACCAAAGTTTCCCTGCTTTTTAGAAGCCCTTTTTTTAAGGAAAGTCCTTTTTTTGTTTTTCGAATATCGACGTCCCAAGTGCCGTAGTTTGAGTCGTGTTTTAAAAGATGAATGAGAGTATCGACATCGCCGAGGTCGTTTATTGCAACTACCCGATGCTTCGGATATTTTTCAGTAATAATTTTAAATACCTGGCGTCCGACACGGCCGAAACCGTTTATAACTATATTCATAATTCTCCTTCGTCAAATTTTCCTACTAATTACAAATTTATACTAATATACGAATATCAATTAAACAACTTTTTCAGTATTTGTACATTCGTAAAGATTGGTACATTAGTAGAATCATACCACAACCGTTTTTTTAGAACAACGGAGCTTTTCGGTTTACCGAAAAGCTCCGTCCAAGAGCCAAATTTCCAAGGGTCCAAAGAACCCAAGGAATCAAGGCTCCCATTTCCTACTTGCAGGAACGGCCGAAACAAGCGTAGTCGTTCCAATCGTGCTCGAAGTAGGACAGGCCAACGTCGCGATAATCGAGACCTATATATGCTACGCACTCGCAGCCGCTCGCATCGCGGAAACGCGCTCCAAAAGCGGTAATAAATTTCACTCCCGCTTCCAAAAGCTCATCACGGTACTCGACGAATTCTATGAGGTTGGCGAGGTCGAAAACTAACCCCTCATC
>PFMH01000089.1 GCA_002785325.1 bacterium (Candidatus Howlettbacteria) CG_4_10_14_0_8_um_filter_40_9
TACTAGTATGGCTGTATATCTTCCTTGAAATAAAGAGCCAACTCTTTTATGTTTTTTATTAAAATAGATGCTATAGCTTGTAGCCAGACATTGCATAAATTCATTGATATCATTCTCGCCTTTTTGTCTTGCTAACAAACGGAAATGATTTGGCATCAGATAGTAAGCCAAGAGATCAATCCTACCGAAAAAGCTTTTCTTTCCGATAATCTGTTCTTAAAATTTGTGACGTCTTTGTCCGGGTGATTTTCTGGAAGTAAATATTGTTTTAAAAAATGAAGGAATGTTTTATAGTCCTGAACATTTGTGAAAATTATACGTTTCTCAACTCTGCGGTTATAAATATGGTAAACCCCATTATCGACATATTGTTTTATACTATTTTTAGTCGGTATGGCGTTTATATTATACTACAAAGTTCAGACCTTTGTAGTATGGATTAAAAAAATCCGCTTTTTTGTAACGGATTTTTTTGAGTATATATGAGAATTTGATCTCTACTGCGCCTCTGTCTGCGCTTGCCTGGCGGGTCTGCCGAGAACTTCTTTTGCTCTGTCGACAACTTCAGAGAGGGTTACTTGCGACTTGACCATGTATTCGTCAGCTCCAAGCGACTTTCCTTTTTCGATATCGGCGGTCTGTGACAGAGCGCTCATGACTATGATCTTTGTTGTCTTTGTTTCCGGCGTGTTCCTCAAAATATCCAAAACATCAAATCCCGAAATCTTCGGCATCATAATGTCTAGAAGTATAAGATCCGGTTTTTCTTTTACGGCAACGGTCAAAGCCTGTTCCCCATCAGCAGCTACTGCTACGTCATATCCTTCAGCTTCAAATCTCGAAGTGTATATATCTCTTAAAGCGACATCGTCTTCAACTAGCATTATTTTATTCATATGGTTTTCTCTCCGGATAAATATTAATATTTATTTGTCTCTTATATTCTAACTATAAGTCTCAAAATGTGCAAGGTCAATATAAAACTAACGATTATATCAATGCTCTCGGTATCGTGAAATAAAACTTCGTGCCTTTGTCCACCTTGCTTTCTACCCAGATGCGGCCGCCGAGCATTTCAACTATGGATCTCGTGATATAAAGGCCGAGACCCGTGCCCCCCACTTCCCTGGTGGCGGTGTTATCGACTTGATAGAATTTCTCAAATAGATGCTTTGCGGCATCCGCCGGAATGCCGACGCCCGTGTCCTCTATAGCCACAGTCGCGAAGTCATTATCAAAACTTATCTTTATCTCTATGGATCCCTTAAACGTAAACTTAATGGCGTTTTCGAGCAGGTTATTTAAGACCTCTTTTATCATTGACTGATCCGCTGATACATTTACCGATCTCGCAAGAGCTTTTTTGCCGCTCTCGCTAATGCTTGACTTGGAGAACTCAAGCTTTACGCCCTTTTTATCGGCCTGAGGCCTCATCTCGCCTACAGTCGTCTCTATGAGCTCAGAGATGTCAAAATTTTCTATATTTGTCTCTACCCTGCCTTCGTCTATCTTCGTAACGGAAAGAAGGTTTTTTATTAGTATCGACATGTTGATGACGGTCGTATGGGCTTTGCCTAAAAATTCCTTCGCCTTATCGTCAATCTTACTGACCTTTTCGTTTGAAGCAAGATCGATATATCCTTCGAGGGTTGTTATCGGAGTGCGGAGTTCGTGAGATGCCGTAGAGATAAATTCGCTTCTCAAACGCTCTACCTCTTTCCTTTTTGTTACATCTCTAAAAACACAAACGCCACCGGTGTTTTTGCCGCCCGAACTCTTTATCGGAGAGTAAGCTCCGGATATCTGCACCGTTTTCTTCTTTTTGTCCACAAAGGAAAGGTCGTCTCTCACCAAGTTTTCCCCGGTATTCCAGACTTGGAGCATCGGACAGTCCTTTTCACAAACGCTGATATCCTGGTCATTTTTGAGTTTCATAACATTCCAGCATTTGAGACCTAAAGCAGACTTTTCATCCCAGCCAGTCATCTCCGCCGCCGCTTCGTTGAAGAGTACTAAATTTCTTTCACTGTCTACGGCGTAGATACCGTCTGTGATGCTCGCAAGAATCGCTTCTTCTTGATTTTTATCGGCTGATAATTTTTCCGTCATCCCTGCTATCTGCTGATTCTCAGATTTGTTTTTTCTGTAATTTATCCCAATAAGTAATAATAAAAGAGAAAGCAAAGCAAAAGACGAGATAGTCGGAAGCAAAGTTATGGGTGACCCAATAATTTCTGTTTTCTTGTATAAAAGAATATCAAGAAATATGTAAAGAAAAATAATTGAAGTTGAAAAAGCGCCCGCAGGGATAGAGATCAGATATCCGACAACCAAAAGCGGGTAAAAAATTATAAGGAACTGTGAAGTGGCGCCGCCTGTCAGATCTACAAGGATAGTCAGATAAAGGGAAAAGATGGTGAGCAGTCCGAATAAGGCCAGGTAAATATCTTTTTCAGCTATTTTTTTAAAAATAAAATAATATGCGATGCCTAGAGGCGCTATAAAAGTAGCGATTCTTAGTACAGAGATAGTAAAGGAGGTTTGTTCCGAAGTAAAAAAGATTGCTCCTAAGAAAAGAACAGGAATTAATAAGTGAAAAATGAGAGAGGAGATATTTAGTTTCTTCGAAATCAAAATAAGGTCTTGCATGTATCTAGCATAACAGAAAAAGCGGATTTAAGTAAAGAATGTCTAGCAATATTCTTTGTCATTCTGGCTTGTCCAGAATCGAAATCTCTTTCCACTTTTTGGCAACCCCTCTTCTCTTTGTCATTCCCGTGTAGGCGGGAATCTAGAAAAATCTCTCTTACTTTTTGATGCCAAAAAGTAACAAAAAGCTTCCGACACGCTACTAAATAGGTAAAACTTAAGAAAAATTTATCATTCAAGACCGAAAGTCGCATTCGCTAAAGCAGGATATTGTCTCCCGATAGTGA
>PFMH01000009.1 GCA_002785325.1 bacterium (Candidatus Howlettbacteria) CG_4_10_14_0_8_um_filter_40_9
AACAGAACTATTCTGCTGCCACTTTAACGCGCGATCGCTTGCCAAAGTGGCAACCATAAAACTCCAAATACTTATAAAGTTTATAAGTTTATATCTAAACCTAGATAGTTTTTTCTAAAAAACGCTCGATAATAATCTCATCATTTTTTATGCTGTCCGATAAAAAATACCACATGCATTCATGAAGGTCATGGTAATCAACTAACTTTTCTACTCTATCCAAGACATTAAAAGGTGAAACCCAAACACTCCTTTGCAACTGCTTAAAACCAGAATTTTTAAGCGTCCTCCTTAGCCTTTCTCGTAGATTCTTTCTCTCCTCTGGAATACCGAAAACTACTACTCTCCATTTATGATCCCATGTTTTTCTGTCAAATAGAAATTTTTCTACAGAATTTCTACCAAACTCCGTGATCTTATAATACGTTATCCCGTTCTTTTCAACTTTTTCCAAACATCCTTTTTCCTGAAGTCTTTTTGCGGCTTTTAATGCTGCATTTTTAGAAACTTTATCTGAAAGACCATTTAGATAATCTCCTTTTCGTAATCCTTTTTGGTCCACGAAGCAAGCAGCCAGTTCAAGGCTACCGTCAATAGCTTTTGCGGCTATTTTCAAAATAATTTCACCTGTACGTTCTTGAGACATAAGTAAATTATAATACTCTCCCTGCCACTTTGGCAAGCGATCGCGTGTTAAAGTGGCAGATGCAAATAGGTAAATTAAACCTTATTTTACTTTAGAGGGCGGTTTCGATAGGCGGAGCAATTTGAGACTTGCGGGAGACTATGCCTTCGAGTTCGGCTAGACTGTTCTCAACCTTTACCCCAAATGCCTTTTCGGCTACGACTTTTTCCTCATCCCCGACAACAAAGAGAGACGATTTATAATTTATGATATCAACTGCGGCAAAATAAATAAGGCCCACGCTATCGCTTTGTTTTTTCTTTTCCAATTCCTTCAAGATTTCTTGCTCTCTTTCTAAAATTACTTCAGGGAGTACAGTTTCCCAAACTCCTATACCGACTTTCTTGCCTTTCATATCAAAAATCTTATAATCCATTGAGATAAGTTCTCTGGTATCTATACCCGAGATATCTGATTTGGCTTTAAACATTTCTGTCCCAAATTCATCAAGATTGAGCCCCGCTATGATATTCAATTCTTCAGCCATCTTCCTATCCACGTCTCTATTTGTCGGAGAAGTGAAATTCAAAGTATCGGATATGATCCCTGCGATTAAGATACCGGCAACTTCTTTTGACGGTTCTATATTTTTATCCTTAAAAAGCTTTGCTATTATGGTCGAAGTAGATCCTAGTGGCTTTACGCGGATCGAGATTGCTTTATTTGTCGAAAGACCGCCAAGCTTATGATGGTCAAAGATGGTTTTTATCTCATTTTCTTTTATATTTTCATGTATTTGGGAAGGCTCGTTGTGATCGACTAGGATAACTTCTTTCTCGCCTGCTGGGATGATCTCCGGAATCTCAAAACCAAACCGTTTCAAGACAAATTCGGTTTCTCTATTCAGATCCCCTGCTCTAGCCGGCAGATAATCTTTCCCCAGCTTTTTTTCCAATTCCGAAAGAGCAATAGCGGAAACTATCGAGTCGGTATCTGGATTTTTATGTCCGACAATGTATGTTTTCATAATGTTTTCTCCTTCAGATCAGCTCAAATGATACTTGAATTCTATAACTTTTAAAAGCTCTAATGCCTGCCATTTTTCCTTGATTGGTGCCGGCTGATGAGCGCAATAATGACTATAGACAAAAGAACAAGAGCTATGCCAAAAACGACGAGGGATGTTCCGGCGGTAAAGCTGGCAGAAAGAATCGCGACTCCAGAAAGAACCAGTGTCATCGTATAGATGAAAAAGACTGCCTGACGATGATCCAGCCCCACGATGTCTATAAGCTGATGATGAAGGTGCCCCCTGTCTGCCCCGATAATGGACCTTCTGCCCTTTAGTCTTTTTAAAATAACGAGCGCGGTGTCAAGAAGGGGGATCGCAAGGATGATGAGCGGAACCAACATCGTAAAACCGGTAGCGACCTTTACGGCTCCTAAGACGGAGATCACTGCCAAAGAAAACCCTAAAAAGTTCGATCCGGCATCACCCATAAATATCTTTTTCTTTTCTGAAAAATTGTATGGCAAAAATGCAAACGAAGCTGCCGCCAACGTAAAAGCGAGAACGGCAACATCAGTTTTACCCAGCATAAGAGATATAAACCCAAGTGTTGCCGAAGATATCCCCACAACACCAGCCGCCAAGCCGTCCAGCCCGTCTAAGAGATTTATCGCATTGGTAACCCCCACGATCCAAATAAAAGTAAGCGGTAAAGCAAGAAATTTGAGATCTAGAACTCCACTGCCAAATGGACTTGAGATAAGATCGATCCTGACACCGGCATATATCACGATAAGCGCGGCCAGTATCTGTCCGAAAAGCTTTGTTAGAGGAGGGATGTCCGTAATATCATCGATAAGACCGACTCCCGTGACTATAGTTGCGCCGATCAGAAACCCCATGATCTCAGGGCTTCTTCTGTTTATAAAGAGTACCGCCAATAGAAAAGCTAAAAAGATGGCGACACCTCCGCTCGAAGGAACCGCTTCTTTGTGACATTTCCTGTCGTCATCGGGACAATCTATGGCACCCACGCCTATAGAGAACCTTCTCACCAACGGAATCAAAATGATCACCGAGAAAAAAGCGATAAATGGGAGTAATATTAGTTTCGTAGTAATCATGCGTTTAAAGTTTACTACAACAAGGACTATTTATCAAACTCCAAAAGAGCTTTTGTTGTCTCAGAAAGCCACCTGTCATAACCGAATTTTGCCTCGACCTTTTTCTTAAGTTCCAATGTTTCCTTTTTTA
>PFMH01000088.1:0-5484 GCA_002785325.1 bacterium (Candidatus Howlettbacteria) CG_4_10_14_0_8_um_filter_40_9
AAAGAGGATTTGCTTAGCATCAAAATTAAAAATCTTAAAAAGAGAGAAGGCATATCGGACGAAGATATATCGAAGATAGACGCTGAAAATATTGCCGAAATGATATCCATAACTACGGGAGTTCCGGTAACACGACTGATAAAGAAGGAATCAGAGAGCCTCTTGAATATAGAGGAAAATCTAAAGAAAAGAATAATAGGCCAGGATGAGGCTATAGAGGTCATCGGGAAAGCGATAAAAAGATCGAGAACTGGGATATCGGATACAAAAAGGCCGATCGGTTCGTTTATATTTTTAGGTCCGACCGGAGTAGGGAAGACAGAGCTTGCCAAAGTATTGGCTTCCGAAATGTTCGGTTCATATGACGCCTTAGTAAAAGTGGATATGAGCGAGTTTATGGAAAAACACAATGTTTCGCGGCTTGTGGGCGCTCCTGCCGGATATGTCGGTTACGATGAGGGTGGACAGTTGACGGAAACAATAAGGAGAAGACCGTACTCGGTCATACTGCTGGACGAGATCGAAAAAGCCCATCCCGATGTCTTCAATATGCTCCTTCAGATATTGGAAGACGGCGTACTTACCGATGCAAAGGGCTTGAAAGTTGACTTTAAAAATACGATTATCGTGATGACTTCAAATGTCGGAGCAAAAGAGCTTTACAGTACGGCAAAACTTGGTTTCTCCGCTACCTCGAAAGACGATAAAAAACATATGGAAGACGTTCATAAAAATATTTCCGAAAAAGTAACTGAAGAGCTGAAAAAAGGATTTCGACCGGAGTTTCTAAACAGGATAGACAAGATAGTCGTTTTCAAATCTCTCTCGAAAGACGATGTGAGAAAGATCGTCGATCTTCAACTTCTAGAACTTCAAACAAGGCTCAAAGATAAAAAGATAAACTTAAAAGTTACGGATGCGGCAAAGAAGATATTGGTAGAAAAGGGGTACGACGTAGAAAATGGCGCAAGACCGATGAAGAGGACTATACAAAACTTGATCGAAGATCCGCTGGCGCAGGGAATTCTCAAAGGAGAGTTTAAAGAAGGCGACACGATTTCGGTCTTGAAAAAAGGAGACGATCTTCAGCTCTATGTCTTGGAGGCGAGTAAGAAATAAAAATGAAACTTAGCTAAAAAGGATATTATAAAATCAATTAAATACAAATTAAGCCGGGTCCACAGGGTGTGGGCCCAGCTTTCTTTTAGGGCAATAACATGCCCAGCGTCGTGGCACATGGGATGCAAAAAACGCCTATCCTTCTGGAGCCGAACTTTTGCTTACCGTCGGCATAACCTTGATTGTTTGACATCCAAATTATCGTGACCCTGGCGTCATCAACGGCAATGTTTTTACGACAAGTTTCGTTATTGCAGAAAAGGGTCTTTTTTGATTGCTCTATTCTTTCTTGGCGTATTACCGCAAGATTTTTCTCTTCTTGGGTCGATTTTTCTTGGACGAGCCTCTGGATATCTGAAAAATCAACTAGAGATTCTCCCCATCTGGCGATGAGATAGATGATGTTGCCAAGAAAGCCCACAAGTATAGGATCGGTCGCTTTTTCCTCCAGAGTACGGATGCCATAGCCGTCGAAGAGGTTATTGCTCCGGGCCCTTTGCCATTCTTGCAAGATGGGAAGAGGAGGTTCATCGAAATGGTAAACGCTCATGTGGTAAGCCCACTCTCGATGCGGACTCATAAAAGGTGAACCGGTTCTTTCTCGGCTTCTCAATGCCGCTTCGTTTGCATCCTGAAAGTACATCCTGGGAAGCCAGTTCCTCCATGTCTCCCATTCATCGGCTGAGACTATAGGATAGTCGATAGAGGGTTTTTTCTCCAGCACATGAAGTTTCCGAGTTCTTGAGATTATGAGAGATTCTAGTCCGTGACTCATATAGTAGGGTATCATTTCTGTTAATCTCATTCGCTCAAGTTCAATCTCCATGGTTTGATCTTTCGTAGGGAGATCTGATCCACTGCGGTAAATTTCGGTAATAATGTTCATTTCAAGCACCAATCCTTCCAGAGAGTTTTATCGGACTTTTTGCGAAAATACAACAACACGATTCTTTTCTTTTTTCAAACAGCCATGAGACTTTTGTCTACTTGTTTCTGTTTTCTGATTGATTTATGCTTTAGTTATGGCGAAGGTTAAGACAAAATACGTATGTCAGAGTTGTGGGTCGAGCTATCCGACAAGGGCCATATAATATTACTATTGACAATATAACTTATAAGATATAAAATGAAGTGGAGAATCGAATACTTTACAAAACAAAAGGCAGAGCAGAAGTTAAGGATTTTATAGAAGGGCTTTCTGTTGATGCTAAGGCAAGGATTTATAAAACATTTGAGCTTTTAGAAGATTTCGGACTTAGTATCGGTTTGCCTCATGTAAAATCAATGGTCGGTATCAAGGGTCTTTGGGAGTTATGAGTCAAATCAAATAAAAATATTTACCGTTTTCTGTTTACGATAAAAACTGGACGAATCATAATTCTACTTCACGGTTTTCAAAGGAAAAGCCAAAAAACTCCGCATAAGGAATTAGAAAAAGCAATAAAAAGATTAAAGGAAATATCATGAAAAACATCACTTGGAAAGAACATAAAAAAGAACTATTAAAGGATAAAGCTTTTAAGGAAGAGCTCAAAAAAATAGAACCCGAGTTTGACTTAGCTAGACAGATTATACAAAATCGCTTGAAAATCGGATTGACGCAGAGTGATCTTGCGAAAAAAGCGAGCACAAATCAAGTTGTTATTTCTCGGCTAGAAAATGCCGGGGCAAATCCTTCTTTGGAACTGATGGAAAGAGTGGCAAGTGCTTTGGGGAAAAAGATCAAGATTACGCTGGCGAAAAAGTAACATTTACGGATTACAAATATATCCTACTTCGATCAAGCTTCCTTCTTCGCTAAAGTCACGAAAGGACAAGTCATAGGACAAGAGAATCTACTTATTTTATAAACTATAAATTATAAAAAGGACTGTCCTTTTAGTCGAGAAATGGAAATGAACGGTTAATTTTGCTAAGGGTGAGACTCTTGGCAGTTTTTGTCTACTTGTTTTGGTTTATTGAGTGAGCTATGATTTTTGTGTGGATATTCTTCGACCTTGTGGAGAAGCTACACCAATGTGGTTCTCTATAAAGTCGAACGATAATCCAATCCGTGAAAATCGGTGACATAAAATTCGAGACCAAAATTGTGATTATTAAAGAAAATTATGCCAAAGGTTAAAACAAAGTTTGTCTGTCAAAGTTGCGGGTCTAGCTATCCGGCGTGGAACGGGAAGTGTTCGGCGTGCGGGGAGTGGAATACGATGGTAGAGGAAATAGTGGTAAAAGGGCATAGGTCTCAGGACTTAGGTCATAGGAATATTAATATTAAGAGATTGAGCGAGATTGACGGCGATAATTTTAAAAGACTTAAGACAAATATCGGCGAATTTGATCGAGTTCTCGGAGGAGGGATCGTGCCGGGTTCGCTAGTACTTATAGGCGGGGATCCAGGGATAGGGAAGTCGACGTTAGTTTTGCAGATAGCGAAGCAGCTGGCTCTTTGCTCTGTCATTCCCGCCACAGCGGGAATCCAGACCCAACCAAAGAAAGATAATGGACTAGATTCCCGCTGTGGCGAGAATGACAATAAAAAAGAAGGTAGACAACAAAATATCCTATATACTTCTGGGGAAGAGTCTGTAAATCAGATAAAGCTTCGGGCGGAAAGGCTCACGATAAACTCCGAAAATATATCGCTTCTAGGTGAGACAAATATCGAAACCATTATATCTGCAGCGGAAAGAGAGAAGCCTACCTTATTGATTATCGACAGCATCCAAACCATGTGGTCGGAGGACTTGGCTGGAGCTCCCGGGAACGTCGGGCAAGTAAGTATGTGCACCACAAAGCTTATGGATTTTGCGAAGAAAAATCATGTGGTCGTTTTTGTGGTCGGTCATGTGACAAAAGAGGGGAATATCGCAGGACCGAAAGTTCTAGAGCATCTCGTCGATGTCGTCCTATATCTCGAGGGCGACAGGGATAGAGATTTTAGAATTCTCCGTGGAGTTAAAAATAGGTTCGGTTCAACAAATGAAACGGGGATATTTGAGATGCAAGGAGTCGGCTTTGTAGAAGTCTCCAATCCGTCTGAGCTGCTTTTATCCGAAAGAGAAGAAAATTCCCCTGGAAGTGTTATCTTCCCAACGATGGAAGGTACTCGGCCGCTTCTTGTGGAAGTGCAGGCGCTGACGTCGACGACGAACTTTGGTTATCCCAAGAGAACGGCGATCGGATTTGATCAAAACAGATTGCAACTGCTCGTTGCCGTTTTGCAAAAAAGAGCGGGGATTAATTTATTTAACCAAGACATCTATGTAAATATCGTCGGGGGCTTAAAGATCGCAGAACCGGCGCTGGATCTCGCTGTTTGTTTGGCCATTGCATCTTCATTTAAGAATAAATCCTTGCAAAAAGACTTATGCGCTATTGGAGAAGTGGGACTTGCAGGAGAAGTCAGAAATGTGCATAATATAAGTGAAAGAGTAAAAGAAGCGGAAAAGCTAGGGTATAAGAGATGTGTCGTGCCGGCTTCGAGCAAGATAGGCAGTGTGAAGGTAAAGGATGTCGCGGAGGCAATCAAAAAAGTGATTAATAGTTAAACCTGGCAGAGTACCTTTAAAGGAAAAAATATTTACCTCAATTTATCTTTTTATCAATTCATCCTATTAGTTAGTAGCTAATAGCAAAAGGCAAGGCAATGCAAATTTATCCAATCGTCTTTATCTCACTCCTGATCAGCTTAGCAGGGCTCGTTATCATCTCAAAACTGCTGAAGCTATCAACAAACATACTTTTTATAGGGATCTTTGGGACCATCGTTGGTCTTTTGATCGGAGCTCTGGCATCAACACCACTTTCCAAATTGCCGGATGATTTTGGCGTGTACTTGCCTATAGTCGTCACTGTTCTTTCTGTGTTTGGGACATTGGTCCTCTTCCTTTCGAAGAAAGACCTAATCCTCAAGACTTTCGATGGATTCTCGAAAATACTCAAACTTATATCCTCTCTAAATCCTATTCAAACAGGGCAAAAAGAGGAAGAGGCATGTACCGGTATGCTTTTGGATACCTCGATCATTATAGATGGAAGGATACTGGATGTCGCAAAGACAGGATTTGTGTATGAAGATCTTTTGGTCCCCAGATTTGTTCTCGACGAGTTGCAAAACATCGCTGACTCCGAAGAGCCGATGAGGAGAGCAAAGGGAAGAAGAGGTTTGGAAGTACTCAATAATCTCAAAAAGAAAACTAAAGTCAAGGTCATAGATGATGATTTTGAAAAAATAAATGAAGTAGACGCCAAACTAGTCAAATTGGCAAAAAAAGAAGGCTATAAACTTCTTACAACAGACTACAACTTAAATAAGGTCGCGAAAATACAAGGCGTAGAGGTTTTAAATCTAAATGAACTTGCAAACTC
>PFMH01000088.1:5494-12806 GCA_002785325.1 bacterium (Candidatus Howlettbacteria) CG_4_10_14_0_8_um_filter_40_9
TACGTACTTCCGGGTGAAGATCTGGAAATAAAGATAGTTCAGGCAGGAAAAGAAAAAAACCAAGGAGTAGGGTATCTCTCTGATGGGACGATGGTTGTGGTAGAAGGAGGAGACAAACATATTGGGGAAACTGTTTCGACCGAAGTGAAAAGAATATTTCAAACCGACGCTGGGAAAATGTTTTTCGCTGTACCGAAAAAGCGATAATCTCATACTTACTTTTTGATGCCAAAAAGTAACAAAATTTCTTTCTTCCACTTTTTGACAGCAAAAACTGGAGGGAAAACTGCCGACTAGACAGATTCTCAAAGTGGCGAATTCAGTTCGATTCAGGTTTAAAAAATGACAACAAGCCGATTCCGGAAGTCATCTTTTTAAAATCTTTGCCTCACTAAATTCTTTCTTTTCGAACTGATAGTCGGAGAGAAGATAATAACAATGATTATGGAAGATATTCAGAGAGATATAACATTAAAGGATTACACGTCCTACAAGGTTGGGGGACCGGCAGAGTATTTTTTTATTGCTAAAAATATCGAGGAACTTAAAAGAGCATTAGTGTGGGCGAAAGATAAAGGGTTAAAGACGACGATATTGGGCGGAGGAAGCAACGTGGTTATAAGCGATAAAGGGCTTATGGGATTGGTCATTGTGAACAAAAGCCACGATATAGATATAGAAGGAAATAGCGTTCGAGCTGATTCCGGAGTTTTACTTAAAGCTCTGGTAAATAAAGTGCTCGAAAGCGGAAAGGGAGGAATAGAATTTTTGGCGAATATCCCTGGGACAGTGGGCGGCGCAGTAGCCGTAAATGCGGGATGCTATAGGAAATTTGCCGCCGATTTTTTGATCTCGGCGACTATTTTTCATAGCAGGGCAAGCGACGGAAACACCCTGAAGGTGGCGGAGCAAAGCGGAGACTCCTTTAGGGTGGAGGAGGAATGGATGAATGGCTGTATCGAAGAGGTTGGGAAAGATTCTTCGAGTGTAACGAAGTGGAATCGAGAAGAGGAAAACGTTAAGCTTGGAGGGCTCTCCATCCCCCTTCACCAAGTTACGGGAGGACAAGTAAAGTCGAGCAATAAACCGATGTTCTGCGTTGAAAAAGTCAAAAATGATTTCTTCGAATTTAAATACAGAAGCTCTAAAATAAAAAGAGGGTATGAAGCTATCGTTTTAGATGCTACATTTGAGATAAATGATACGGATATGGGAGAAAGCAGAAAGTTTATCACAGAAGACAGAGAACGAAGAGATATGAAACATCCTACAGAACCGTCTTGCGGAAGTTATTTTAAAAATCCGTCGAAAGAAAATATTGCCGGTGAACTTATCGAAAAGTCGGGAATAAAAGGATATCAAATCGGCGGGGCGCAAGTTTCAGAAAAGCACGCCAACTTTATTATAAATACCGGAGAAGCCAATGCATCTGATATAAAAAATCTTGCCAATTATATTAAAAAAATCGTAAAAGAAAAAACAGGTCTTGAGCTGGAAGAGGAAGTGAAATATCTGGGGGAATTTGAATAAAGTTGCTAAGTTTTTCAGTTGGTAAGTTGCTAAGGAATGCTTGCATCGTATTTGTCATTCCGGAATTGCGCCACGGAGTAAAGCAATATCCGGAATTCAGAAAGTTTGGCGACAGGACAAATAGGACTGGATTCCTGCTGTGGCGGGAATGACAAGGAGAAGTAACTGATTGTTGAAGGAAACACAAAAACGCCATGAAGAAACTAGATAAAAAATTTTTTGAAAGAGACACTTTGTTTGTAGTCAAAGATCTTTTAGGTAAATATCTGGTAAGGGAATTAAAGGTTAAGAGAAAAAAGAAAAAAGTTTTCGTTGGGAAGATTGTCGAAACTGAGGCTTATATCGGTGAGGACGATCTCGCTTGTCATGCATCGAAGGGAAGGACAAATAGGACTGAAATGATGTATGGCGAAGCGGGACACGCATACGTATACATGATTTATGGGATGTACCATTGTCTCAATATTGTGACGGAAAAAGAGGGTTTTCCAGCGGCGGTACTTATCCGCGCAATTGAACCAATACTGGACGATGTACCAGTTCAGGATCTGAAAAAGATGGGTTCAGGTCCAGGCAAACTTTGTCGATGGATGGAGATCGACAGGGGATTGAATGGGGCTGATGTTACAAAAAGTGAGGAATTATATATTACCGACAAGCTTCCACCAAATTGTCATTCTCGCGAAAGCGGGAATCCAGAAAATACAGTGAATGAAGTAGGTCCCCGGATCCCGCCTACACAAACTGCTACGGAACGGACAGGCAAGTCCGAGGATGACAAGGGAGAGAACCTTGATATTGTCGAAGCCAAACGAGTCGGCATAGACTACGCTAAATATTGCGCCGATCATCCGTGGAGGTTTTATATTAAAGATAATAGTTTTATTTCCAAAAAATAATCTAAATTTGTTCTAAAATCATGATTACGAGTTTATACAAGAAGCCGGCAGATCCGAGGTTCGCGAAAACCAAAGACACTACCGGCTCCAGCCCTTGAGGCAAATGGCGCCTATATTTGGGCAGTTCCATTTGTTTAAAGAGGGCTTCTCCTTTGCTAAGGATCGAAAGGAAAGGATGGGCTTCATTACATCGTGCTGATTCTACTCACACATTCTTTTTCCTCTGTATAAGTTTTATAAGCAGTCAGTCAATCTACCTAGCAATTGCTCCCGTTCTTTTTCACCTTAACCGAGAGAAAAGCACTCGCAAACCTTTGCGGACAAGTTTCTCTGGGTTAAATACAGATGTTATTATAACAAATTAATTTCTTATTTTGAATTATTTTTTCACTTTTTGGCAGCGAATATTTTTTTGTTGTTTCCGCAAAAGCGGGGATCCATGAAAATCTCTCTTACTTTTTGGAGTCAAAAAGTAACAAAAAACTTCCGACACGCTACGAAATAGGTAAAACTAGGAAAAATTTATCTCACAAGACCTGAATCGTTTCACTAAAGCAGGATATTGTCCTTCGGATCACTCTAAATTTTTCAGTTTTACTGCTATTCCTTCGCTATTGTCGGTACAAATGACAGAGAGTTTGCTGATAGTCCTACATTTCATTCAGCCTCATTCAAAAGTTTTAAGAAATTAAGATGTATTTAAAAATTAAACATTAAAAAATAAAAATTTCAGTATCATAGCCGTTAGACTTGTGATATTTATATTTACTACAGCACTTTCTCCTGTTTGCCCGAGTTTATCTTCAGCGGTTGCCTTTAGTTTCTGTAAGCCGATAATTGTGGGGGTTATCTCTGCCTCATAAACATCGCCTTTTTTCACCGCCGCTTTCAGAACAGAACCCAATGAAATATTTACACTTTCTATCTCCTGTGTGGAAGTAACTTTTGCCCGCACCTTAAATGTGCCTTCTACATTATCACCTTCGGTGGGTGCCGTTATAGAAACCGTGGGCTTTGCTATATTGTCGCACATCGTAGTTGTTTCAGTTGGTACGTCACCGCTTCCGGTCAGGAAGCCATTTGCCACTGCCCAAGCTGCGACTGGAGCTTGCCAACGGGCAAAAGCAGAATCGGTAGGAGGGATTTCGGCATTTACCGGATTTACAACTTTTGTTTCGACAATATCTGCCGGGCATTTATCCGTTGCGAGTTTGCCATCCAGCTTATTTATTTTTACCTCAGTTACGTTTGTGCTTCCGCCCAGCTGATACCAAGAGGGAAATATATCTGTTCGAGTTTCTTTTGTTCCGGCGCTTGGTTTTCTTCCCGTAATAGCGTCGATAGTTACAGTTTTGATACCAGAGGGTCTCTGAAATTGCTCATTTGGATAAGTAGTAAGCGCATTTTTCATAAAATAGTTCCATATCGGAGCCGCCGCCATAGATCCGCCGACTTTATTCATAGGCTTTCCATCATTGTTTCCGACCCATACTCCAGCTGCCAGACTTGGCGTATATCCGACGGTCCAAGCATCATTATAGTCGTTTGTAGTCCCTGTTTTAGCTGCGACGGTTTTGCCGGAGACGGTTAGCGGACCGCCTCTTCCGAAAACCATTGCTCTAGAAGCGTCATCTGAAAGTATATTACTTATGAGATAGGCGACTTGAGGGTCAAGTACTTGTTTGCCTTTGCCTGTTTTTGTTTCTTCCAATGTCTTCCCGTCACCGTCCTCTATCTTCGTAAACCAAGAAGTATCATTGGTAACCCCCTTGTTTGCAAATGTTCCGTAACTGTTTACCATATCCAGAAGTTTCACTTCGCCGGCACCCAAGACGAGGCTCAAGCCGTATGCTGGGCGATTGTTTAGAGTTGTGATCCCCATACTGTGAGCAGTCTTCAAAGTTTCATCAAGCCCGGCGATGTACAATGTTTTCACTGCCGGTATGTTGAATGAATTTTGCAGAGAAGTTCTGACTGAAACTACTCCATGATCTTTGCCGTCATAGTTTGAAGGAACGTAACCGCCGCCAAAGTCGGTTTTTAGATCGTAAAGCGTACTTCCGGGTCCCCATGCGGCGTCTTTGAAAAGAGTGGCATATGCAAATGGTTTGAAAGAAGATCCCGGCTGTCGGTCCATAACGGCGACATTGACATTACCGTCGATGTCCAGATTGAAAAAATCACGGCTTCCGACCATGGCCAGTATCTGTCCGGTTTTCGGATCAGTGGCGACAAGAGCGCTATTGCTTGCACCTGCTGTAGCATTTTTTGTACCGTACTTTGCAACCGCTTCCTCGGCTATTTTTTGCTTATCGATATCGAGCGTGGTGTAAACTTTGAGTCCTCCTTCTTCAGCCATCTGTTGACCATATTTTTCAACCAATTTTTCTTTGACATACATCACAAAGTGCGGAGCGGTTATATCCCCATAGGCTTTCCCGGAAAATGCCAGCTTTTGTTCCTTTGCAGCATCTGCCTCTTCTTTTTTTATGTAGCCTTGTTTGGCCATTTGATCCAGAACGGTATCTTTTCTCGCCAAGAGTTCATCTTTGTGCTGGCCGTAAGGGGAGTAATAAGTAGGTGCTTGAGGAAGGGCGGCCAATGTCGCGGCTTCAGCCAGAGACAGATCTTTGGCGTCTTTGTCAAAATAAGTTTTGGCAGCTACTTGGATGCCGTAAGCATTTGATCCGTAAGGGATCTCGTTCAGATACATTTGCAGAATGTCGTCTTTCGAGTACATCTGTTCTATCTCTATGGCAAGGATTATTTCCTTTATCTTTCTGGCAGAAGATTTTTCAGATGAAAGCAGGGCGTTTTTTATAAACTGCTGGGTTATAGTACTGCCTCCCTGCGCCCTGTTTTTAGAAACTAGGTTTACGAAAGTAGCCCTTAAGATTCCTTTTACGTCAAAGCCGCTGTGTTTATAAAAATCTTTATCTTCTATGGCTATTGCTGATTGTTTCACATGATCAGGGAGGTCGTTTATGCTTACCAGTATTCTATTTTTATCGCCATGGACCTCATAAAGAAGTTTTCCATTTCGATCAAATATCTGTGTTGACTGCGCTTGAAAACGGCTGTTTATCTTATTTGGCGTAGGAAGATCCTTTGCGTACCAACCGAAGAGGGCTATCATAAATCCGCCAAATATGGCTAGTCCAATCCCAATCTTCCTTAATCCCTCTTTTGAAAAAACGAATTCTTTGATATTTTTTATATTAAAATCACGAAGACTTCTAAATCTTGTGGATCTGTATGCGTTCGGTCTTTTCCTTGATGATGGAGAAAATCTATTTACTCTAATTTTTCTTCTTCTATACATAGATAAATGTCGTTAGTCGCGTGTCTTTAATGGTTTACAAATAACGAATAGATTATAGCATAAAAGGGGAAGAGTTGGTATAATTGTAGTTGCTAAGTTATTAAGTTTATAAGTTGCTAAGGACAAATACTATCTCGTCATTCTGGCTTGGCCAGAATCTGAATTGTTATTAGAAATAATCGATTATGAAAAACGAAAAGATAAAAGAGCTTTTGGAACGGGGAGTTGAAAATGTAGTTGTAGCAAAGGAACTCGAAAAAAAGCTTAAAAGCGGTAAAAAATTAAGAATAAAGCACGGAGTGGACCCAACTACAAAAGATCTGCATATCGGTTATGCGGTAGTTTACAATAAACTCAAAGAATTTCAGGATCTCGGTCATACGATAATATTTCTCATCGGCGATTTTACAGCCAGATTTGGCGATCCTTCCGATAAAGAAAAATCGAGACAGTTAAGATCAAAGAAGGAAGTAAGAGATCTGGCAAAAGATTATATCAAACAGCTTGGTACTATACTTGATATTAAAAAAACCGAGATCAGATATAACAGCGAATGGTACGACAAGATGAGCGCCGAAGAACTTTTGCGACTCATGTCTCATTTTACAAATCAACAAATGTTGGAAAGAGATATGTTTAAGAAGCGATTGAAAAGCGGGGAAGAGATTGGTTTGCATGAGCCGGTATACCCCGTACTTCAAGGATATGACTCAGTTATGCTTCAGTCAGACTTTACCGTCATCGGGAATGATCAGACTTTCAACGAGCTAAAAGCACGCGATCTTCAAAAAGATTTTGGACAGATTCCTCAAGATGTAATGTCTATGAAAATGCTCGTTGGAACTGATGGGAAGATTAAGATGAGCCAGAGTTTGGGAAACTACATCGGGATGTCTGAAAGTCCAAGAGATCAATATGGCAAAATAATGAGTATTCCGGATGAGGCAATGATCCATTATTTTACACTTGCTACAAAAGTTTCAGATAAAGAGATCAAAAAGATCGAATCCGACCTCAAAAAAGGCGTAAACCCAAGAGATATAAAGATGCGGTTAGCGAGAGAGGTTGTGACTTTATATCATTCAAAAAAAGAAGCCGAAAAAGCTGAGGAAGCTTTTGTAAACCAGTTTTCAAAAAGGGAACTTCCAGAAAAAATAAAAGAATTCAAATTTTCCGGAGGTGACTGGAAGTTAGCGGACATTATCAGTGATATGGGGCTTACCGAATCCAAAACCGAAGCGCGCAGACTTATCGAGCAGAATGCCGTTAAAGTCGACGGCGCCGTTATTTCCGATCGCGAAGCTGTCGTCGGTCTAAAAACAGGGATGGTGATCCAAGTAGGTAAGAGGAGATTTGGGAAGATAAAAGTTACGAAATAATTTTTATGAAAGAAAAATTAAAATTCATCGCTGCTAATTTTATTTATCTTATTCTAGCAATTCTGGCTTATGGAGCCAGCGGAAAAATAAGTTTCTGGTTTAATGAGAAAGATATTCCCCGCCGGCTCCGCCCGCGGGGACAAAGCGGAAAGAATAATGTGGAATTTCGTGCTACACTGTAA
>PFMH01000064.1 GCA_002785325.1 bacterium (Candidatus Howlettbacteria) CG_4_10_14_0_8_um_filter_40_9
TATGTACCCGCCACATATGAAAATGAAGACACTAAAAAACAACTTCTGGCTAGGAGTCGTTATCTATTATTTAAACCTGCGGGTAAATGGACAGAGAAACAAAAGCAGAGATCAATTATTTTATTTAAAGAATTTCCTGAACTAAAAGAAGCATACGATCTTTCAATGATGTTTAGATCATTTTACGAGAGAAGTCAGACAAAGAAAGAAGCTAAAGAAAATTTAGATAAATGGTATAAAAAAGTAGAGGAGAAAGATATTGAGTCTTTCCTTATAGTAGAGGAATCTATCCGCTTACATGAAGAAAATATACTAAACTATTTCCCAAACAGAGGCACTAATGCTGGGGCTGAGTCATTCAATGCTAAACTAAAAGGTTTTAGAGCATTAGTGAGAGGAGTTAGAGACAAGAAGTTCTTTCTATTTCGGGTGGCTAAATTGTATGGGTAGTCCACAGGTATTGCGTATGATCCCTTTATGCTTCTTGTCTCCGCTCCGCGACCTCATCTTCCTTAAGTCCGCTTCCTGTCAATGCTCGGATGACGGCGACAACGACCAGGATGATTAAGCCCCAAAAAAGCAGTTGAAATATAAAGCCGATTAGTTGAAAGATTGGGCCTAGAAAGAACATTGGCTTGCCCTCCAACCAAGCGATTTCTAAAGGAAAACTAGCATTACGCTTGTAGGATGTCAAAAACAACCTTGAATTATTGTTAGATCAAGCTAATAATAAATAATGCTACTGCCGATGCCCTGTTCCACCCCTTACGCTATCAAGGAGATATATGAATCTTAAGCAATTTATGAATCACAAGTTTTTGCGCTACATCATTATTCTTGCTTTTTTCTACTACCTGCCAGTGATATTGATTTTATTGGGTATTGTTCCGTTCAGTTTTCGCTTTCAAATGTTACTAATTGTTACCGCCTTATTGGCAGTTTACAGCGCTATTCATGGGCATAACCTGCGTAGCTTAGGATTCCGAACTGACACCCTCAAGATATCTCTGCTCTGGAACGGCGCACTGTCTGCCCTATTTGTTGGCATTCTCATGTTTCTATATTATAAAGGTCTAATAAGAGAACCCTCGGTTCCTAGCTGGCGTTTCTTTTATTTCTTTTTCATATTTATCTCTAGCCCCTCGCAGGAGTTCTTATATAGAAGTATCCACTTCGCTGAAATGAAAGAGGCAGGGATAAAGAGTCCCATTGCAATGATAGGTATTTCGGCGATAACTTACTGTTTTTTGCACGCTATTTATCATGATCTTATTACTTTGATTGCCACTTTGTTCATGGGGATTATTTGGGGCACCATCTATTATCGAAAGCCTAATTTCTGGGGTGTTGCGTTATCACACGCAGTGGTTGGCGCAATTGCCATCGCAGTTGGATTGATCTGACCAACTCAAACAGAGAGATGTCTACATGACCAATAGTGATAGCAACAAGCGGCTGGCTGAAAATTGGGTTGGCATCGTACTAACGGTTATCTCTATTATCCAAGGACTTGCGTTTAACAATCTGGTAACTAGATTTCCAAAAATTTATGCCTACACACTTGCCACACTTGACCCGAAAATAGTAATGCACTTTGTTTTAAGTTTCATTTTGCTTTTGCGAGTCTTCCAGACCTATGTTACAGCCGCCATCGACTACAATGACTGGACACCGCGTTTCTTCGATATCATACTGATATTTGTGGTTGGAGCGCTTGAGTATTTTCTCTTCGCAGCCCTAACAACTCCCGTTTTCGATGTTAAGAGTTTCCACTTGCGACTTATTACCATATCTGGGTTTGGATTAATCGGTTACCTCAATGCCCTAGTTGATTTGCGGAATAAGTCGTCGCTCAGCGAAAAAATGATTTCACGGGAAATTGGTTTGCAGTTTGTTAATATTATGGGCGTTATCGCTGTCATGAGCATTTCAGGCCTAATTATTTTTGCAGCTCCGCTAACAGATAATAGCTATTCAATCCTCGCTTTGCTTGCCATTCTAATGCTTGTTTTCAATATTATTTTCTCGTTAACAACTACTTTTCCTAAGAGGCGAACGTCTAAATTAGAGCCGCAATAAGCGCCCGGGATACTACCTACCATAGCTCTTCGTACCAAGCCATTTCCTATCAGCTTACCAACCAAATTTCAACCAAAAAGATCGTGCATAGGCTGCCGAATCCTAAATAGCAAGTATCCCGACGCTTTCCCACCCAGCATCGTTCATTCCGCTCGCAACCCTTTTTCGACTTTAGGGGACAGCCTCAAACAGTTGTCAGTCGCTTCATTCACTAAAACAGGGGCTTTGCCATACCGAAACAGAAAACGTTTCCGAATCGCAATCCCGATGAGGTGATCGGGAACGCCTCCATTTTTGCTCTTCCCCACCCTGTTAGGAGCGCTCATAAAACTATTGACTAGCCAGCCATTTTCCAATAAATTGGAAGTAAGTCCAAAATATTGGAATAAGGAATTTATGGAAACAAGTGATATTTTAGTTTCAACAAACCACCAGAAAACCTTGTTGCTCTTGATTGAAAACAGCGACAGGTCTTTTACTGAAAAAGAAATCGTAGAATCGACGGGCGCAAGCAAATCCGGCGTCAATGCCGCCTTGCGGGATTTAGAGAGAAACGGGTTAGCACTTCGCGAAAAGAGGGGCAGAATGTCGTTTTTATCGGTCAACGATTCAATCCCTTTGATTCGGGAATTAAAGAAGGTCTTGAGCTTAGCTGCCTTGCTTCCGCTTGTTCAAAAACTTAAAGCTGTCAGCCAAAGAATTATTCTCTTCGGCAGTGTTGCCCAAGGAACCGACACCTCGGAAAGCGACATCGACATTTTTGTATTAAGCAGTGACAAAGACAAGGCGGCTCAGCGAATACGGGCATTTAAGACCACCAAAGAGATAAAGTCGGTAATATTAACCCCTGTTGAATATGCCACATCCCAAAACAAGGATAAGGTGTTTTATGAGCAGGTAAATAAAGGCATCGTCCTTTATGAAAAGGAAATAGATGAACAAAGACTTTGAGAAATGCTTAAAAAACAGGCGAATAGTAAAACAGGATTTTACGGATAGCCTAATTTTGCCCGAGCTTGAAGACTCAAGAAGCGATTTGCTTAGGGCTCAGAAAACATTTGACGAGCCTGATTATAAATGGGCGACGATTCAGGCCTACTATGCGATGTTTCATGCTGCCAGAGCTTTGCTTTTTTCGAAAGGCTACCGTGAAAAGAGCCACGTTTGCCTCAAGTATGCCATCCAGGCGCTTTATGTTGACGAAGGACTCCTTGACCAAAGATATGTCGAACAGTTTGACGTTACCATGCTTTTGCGAGAAACCGCCGATTACAAACGGGACTTTTCAAAACAGGGCGCTGAAGTTGCATTCAATAGCGCAAAGGACTTCTTGGCCAAAACCGAAGAGATTCTAGGTAGCTAGACTCGGCCGACTTTCTTGAAATACCTCTCTACCTGCTGTAACATGTAAATATCGCTTGATAGTTCAGAGTTTGAATAAAGTCTTATCCGGTCTACCAAAGATAAATGCTTAAATTAGTTTTAAGCGTTTATCTTTGAAAGTTGGCGTATATGAGAACCCATTTGAAAAAAATTATATAGAAACACACTTTTTTGGTTATAGAAAGATAAGGAAAAAGACTCTGGAATCATTCTGCAGATGAATGCCGAATCCCACCCCCGCTACCATTTTACGCCACAGTGTAAAATGCCCTTTAGTAGCTTTCTTGTCGTTCGTAACTTTAGTGAAGAATGAAGCGTAGAAGGGCGTCTGATAAATTTCTAGATAATTAGTATACGGCTTCAAATGGCAAGCCAAAAAAATAACTTCGGCTTTTTGCCGCTATTTTTTTATATAGATAAGCGATAAAATACATATATGGATCTTATTAAAAGTTTAGAAAATACGATTGAAAAAGAAAAACTCTTTAAGAAAAGTGATAGCTTTGTTATTGGCGTTTCTGGCGGAGCAGATTCGGTTACGCTTTTATATTCTTTAATTGAACTTTCGAAAACATGGAAATTCAAGATCGTCATTGCCCACCTAAATCACGGCCTGCGTAAAGAAGCGGGCTCCGATGAAAGATTCGTCAAATCGTTGGCTAAAAAAAATAATCTCCCTTTTTATACAAGAAAGGTAAGCTTAAAAAGAGCGAATGTTGAAGAAGCAGGACGGGAAGCACGATACGAATTCTTCGAAGAGATATGGAAACAAACCGGGTCAAAATATATTGTGACCGCTCACAATCTAAACGACAACGCAGAAACCGTTCTCTTAAATCTCACCCGAGGCGCCGGACTTTCGGGTCTTTCAGGGATGAAAATCAAAGAAAATAATCTTATCCGCCCCCTATTAAACATCAAGAAAGACGATGTTTTAGTTTTTGCGAAACGAAATAAATTGAAATGGCGCGAAGATCCGTCAAATAGGCTGCTCGAGTACTCGAGAAATAGAATCCGCCGAAAAGTTCTTCCCGAGCTCACGAAAATCAACGATTCTGCTAAAGAAAACATCGTAAGAAGTGCGTCTATTCTAAGAGAGGCTTCAGTATATCTAAAAAATGAGGCGGAAAGTTATTATCAGAAGAATGTCACTAAAAATGACGGTGTTCTTTTTTTGGCCTTAGATAAGATAAAAAAACTTGACCCCTACTTACAGAAAGGGATTATACAGATTTTTCTCGAAAAAAACGACTCATGGAAGCATATTTCCCAGCAAAACCTTGAAGCGCTTTTAAGCATTACCAGAAAAGGAGGTACCAAAGAGATCTGTCTCTCTGGCGGGTTGATTATCAGAAAAGAATATGATAAATTAATGATTGTTATACCGCACCAAAAGGCCGTTAAACAAGAAAAAGTTTTTATTTCACCAAATGAAGAAATAAAGTTTTCCGAGTACATTATTATCTCCAAATACACTAAAAATGCGGGCAAATCGACAAAAGATTCTGTTTATGTTGACGTAGAAAAGACAGGGAAGCTTGTAGTAAGATCGAAAAAAGAAGGAGACAGGGTCTCTATCGGAAAGGATCAGACAAAAAAAGTCCAAGACATTTTCGTCGATGCAAAGATTCCGAGAGCAAAGAGAGATTCATATCCTGTCGTAGAAAATGAATCGGGCGATATAGTCTGGGTGCCTCGTTTAAGACAAAGTGAAAAATTCCGAGCAACAAAAAAAACAAAAAGAATATTAAACCTTAAAGTAAAAATATATGAAAAAAAGATCTCCTAAAAGTATAATCGTACTTATAGCCACTATCTTCCTCGTAGCCGGGATATTCACGGCGTTTCAGTCAACTCCAAAACAAGAAATTGTCCCAATAAGTAAAGTGGCTGATGAAATAAAGAGCGATAACGTAAAGGGAATAGAGGTAAGCGGAAACAAGGTTGATATTACCCTTAAAGATGGCTCAAAACAAACATCGGAATATAATCAATCACAACCAATAACCACAACACTAAAAGATCTAGGCGCCGATCCGGCTAAGGTTTCTTCTATCGATATAAAAGAGTCGTCCGACAGCTCCACATGGATAGCAATCGCCATAAACGTTATCCCTATATTTTTGATCGTTGGGTTCTTCTACTTTATGTTAAAACAAGCCCAAGGAAGCTCAAATCAGGCGAAGATGTTCGGAAGATCGAAAGCAAAACTTTTCGAGCCCAATGTTAAAAAAATAACATTTAGAGATGTCGCTGGAGTCAAGGAAGCCAAAGAAGAACTAAATGAGATAGTAGAGTTTTTAAAACATCCAAAGAAATTTTTAAATCTGGGAGCAAAGATACCAAAAGGCGTTTTGCTTTTTGGCCCTCCGGGAACAGGGAAAACACTTTTGGCCAGAGCGGTCGCAGGCGAAGCAAATGTGCCTTTTTTCTCAATTTCCGGATCAGAATTCGTAGAAATGTTTGTCGGTGTCGGCGCTTCAAGAGTTAGGGACTTATTTTTGAAGGCTAAGAAAAATGCCCCTTCTATTATATTTATAGATGAGATAGATGCAGTCGGCAGACAAAGAGGATCAGGACTTGGCGGATCTCACGACGAAAGAGAACAAACTCTAAACCAGATACTCGTTGAGATGGACGGTTTCGAACAAGGCACAAATGTCATCGTTATCGCCGGAACAAACAGACCCGATGTCCTAGACCCGGCGCTACTGCGTCCGGGAAGATTCGACAGAAGAGTAGTTTTAGATATGCCTGACATAAAGGACAGAATAGAAATACTCAAAGTACATGCAAAAAACAAACCTCTCGCTAAAGAAACCAATCTGGAGACTATTGCCAAAAAAACTCCCGGTTTTTCAGGCGCAGACCTCGAGAATCTCTTGAACGAGGCGGCTATTTTCGCCGCTAGAAATAACAGAAAAGAAGTAACAAAAATTGATCTGGATGAAGCGGTAGAAAAAGTACTCTTGGGTCCGGAAAGAAAAAGCAAGATCCTCTCACCTAAAGAAAAAGAAATTACCGCTTACCACGAAGCTGGTCACGCACTTGTAGGACACCTTTTACCTCATACAGACCCTATCCATAAGATATCCATAATCGCTCGAGGCATGGCCGGAGGGGTCACATGGAGCCTCCCGCAAGAAGATAAGCATATGATCTCAAAAAGCGAACTTGAGGATAATCTAGCTATGTCTCTCGGAGGTCGAGCGGCAGAAAAAATTATGTTTAATGAAATAACCACGGGCGCTGAAAGCGACCTCCGAAAAGCAACAAAGATGGCCAGACAAATGGTTACTGAATACGGTATGAGCGAAGCTCTCGGAAGCAGAGTCTTTGGGCACAAGGAAGAACTGGTATTTTTAGGCAGAGAACTCGGAGAACATAAAGACTATTCTGACCAAACCGCTTATAAAATAGACGAAGAAGTAGGGAAAATTATCAGTGAGGCAATGAAGAAAGCAAATGATGTTATCACAAAACACAAAGAAAGACTTACTCAAATTGCAAAAAAACTGCTCAAAGAAGAAGTTATAGAAGGAGATGCTTTTGAAGCGCTTTTTAAATTAGCTGAGGCAAATGGGGAAAACGCTGCAGCTGGAGCATAGATAGAAACATTGTTTTTTGTTTCAGACCCTTGCCTGATCAGCAAGGGTCTGGCTTTAAAACAAGATAGAAAAATAAGATCAAATCAATTAAGATATAGTTGTGAGTCATTTAAAAAAGTTCTTTTATTATATTTCAAACAAAAGACTAACCGCCTCCCATGCGGCCATGCTTTTGGGGGCCACATACCTTATAAATAATGTCTTGGGTCTTTTAAGAGAGATTATTATCGCCAACAAGTTTGGCGCCGAGCGAACCGCCGATATATTTTTTTCAAGCTTTAAAATCCCGGATCTCATTTTCCAGCTCCTCATCCTTGGCGCCCTCTCCACTGCTTTTATCCCGGTTTTAGTAGAGCATATCTCAAAAAAAGATGAAGAAGGAATAAAAATTATATCAAACTCAGTTCTAAATTTTTTCCTTTTAGTTGCGGTTCTTTTTGCCGGCTTTACCTTTATTTTCGCCCCAAAGATCGTTCCCTATATCTTCCCCGGGTTTTTCAGGCATACCCAGGAAACCGGATTCGATGTTTTCAAAGTAACTGTAAACACTACCAGAATCATGCTTCTCTCCCCTATATTCTTCTCCATAAGCGGGATATTTAGCGGGATTCTAAACTCGTACAAACGATTTTTAACTTATGCTTTAGCGCCTGTCATTTATAATATTTCGATAATATTTTCCGCCCTTTTTCTTACCGAGAAGTTTCAGATACCCGTCTATGGATTGGCACTGGGTGTAGTGGTCGGCGCCTTTTTGCACGCCGCTATCCAGTTCCCTGAAGTATTGAAAACCGGCTTCCATTACTATCCGATCTTAAATTTCAAAGAAGGAAATATCATGAGGATTTTGAAACTCATGCTTCCAAGATCGTTGGCCATCGGGGTAAACCAGATAAATATCTTAGTTGATTCCGTGGTTGCCTCTTTCTTCGTCGGCGGTATCAGCATCATCACCTATGCAAACGATATCCAAACTATCCCAACCCAGATATTTGGCATAGCTATAGCCACCGCCATCTTCCCTTCTCTTGCAGAAAGTTTTGTGAAAAAGGATATGGGGGAGTTTATGAAATCATTTTCATGGTCTTTCCGAAGGATTATTTTCTTTTTGATCCCGGCGACTGTGGGCATGATAGTCCTTCGGGCGCAAATAGTCCGTCTTATTTTTGGTTTCGGAAACTTCAACTGGGAAAGCACCCGTTGGACGACAATGACGCTACTTTTCTTTGCCGTCTCTATCATTGCCCAAGGACTCGCCCCGCTCGTAGTCAGAGGTTTTTACGCTATCCAAGACACCAAGACGCCTCTCTTTATCGGAATATTTGTGATGGCTCTAAATGCAGTCTTAACCATTACTCTTCCTTTTATAGTATATTCGCCTCCTAACGATCGCCTCGGAATTGCAGGCGTTGCTCTGGCTTTTTCAATCGCGAGTTTCGCAAATATCATCCTTCTGCTTTTATTCCTTCATAAAAAAATCGGCGCCCTCGACAAGGACCATCGGATTTTCGAATCTGCTTTTCGGTTGCTCTTTGCTTCCGGCGTCTTAGGAATCACGGCGCATTATCTTTTGTATTTTTTTGATAAATATGTCGATACTCTCACCGTTATAGGGCTGGGGCTACAAACCTTGGGCACAATAACGATCTCCGCCGCCGTCTACCTCGGACTTACCTATATCCTAAAATGCGAAGAGATAAGATATATCGTAGATAAGTTTAAAAAGAGCGATAAAGCCGTTTGACGATCTTTGCTCAGATTCAGGGCTATTCTGAATTATAATATTTGACAAAAGGATTATCATATCTACTCATACCCTTAAGGAGTATAGACTAACCCGTCTCCTCAAAAAAGGAAAACACTTATAATTAGAGCTTGTTTTTTTCTCTTCTCTCTAACTCTGCCTTATGCATCATTGCCTTTTGATCAAGTCTTTTATCTATAGCTTCTTTGGCTGTCTCGATTGCCTTTCCCATTCTTTCCGTTTCTTTTACATCTGTTCCTAACTTCCCCTCGGCAATCTTAGCCGCTAGTTGCTCTGAGTCAAGATCTCCACTTTTAATCTTTTCTTTCTCGGTTTCTATCTCCTCAATAGCTGAGCTCATTCCTTCTTCTGTAGCTTTCTGTATAAAATGTTCCTTGCCCCCTTCACTAAGGTCGTTAAGATCCCCTTTTTCCGCTTTTGTAAGAGCGTCTAGGCCAGCATTTTCATCCTCTTCAACTTCTTGAACTGATTTTGTATTTTCCGCTTTTCCAAAATAATAAAGGTTATCAGAAACGATCTGATCCTCCCCTGCCGCTCTAAATTTTTCCGCATCCTCCGATGTAAATTTATCTTCTTCCATAAAATCTCCTTTCCACTGAATATTAATAAGCACTTTCATTGTAAGAGAGAGAGAGAGAAGTCAACCTTTTTATGGCTTTATTTATCAAGCCGTGCTCTTAAGATTAACTTATAATCAAGAAACTGCTATAATTCCCTTTATGAACTCGACTGAAAACATCCGAAACTTTTGTATCATCGCTCATACTGATATATAATACCCTCATGGGTCGCAAAAAAATCTCACTAGACAAAAAAGAATTAAGGAAACTATATCTTGAAAAAACCTGTCTCATTATAAAATCGCAGAACTCTTTGGATGCAGCTTCTCGACAATCACAAACAGACTTAAAGAACACGAAATTCCGCTAAAAACCCCAGCATATGCCAGAACAAAATACCCTAAAAAAGACTTTAGCGGAGATTTAGAAGAAAAATCGTACATATTAGGATTCAGACTGGGCGATTTAAACTGCTATCGTGCAAGCGAAAAATCAGAGACCATTGTGGCGAGATGCCACACAACAGAAAAAGTGCAAGTAACTCTTATTGAGGGTCTATTTTCTTCGTATGGGAAAGTAACCATCTCGAAAAACAAGGGTCATTATCATATCAATTGCCTTTTAAACAATAGCTTCCACTTTTTGCTGACTAAGAAATTCTCTCCCAAAAACCTACATCAACTTTCGTTCATCGCCGGATACTTCGATGCTGAAGGAAACTCTCAGCTCAATCAAGGCAGAGCAAGGATAAAAATAGATTCATATGACATTGATATTCTCAGATGGATTTCAAACTCCTTAACATTATCAGGGTTTGAAAACAAACTCTGGAAAATAGGCAACCGCGGAGACAAAAGAACTGACGGAACATATTTCAATAACGATCTTTGGAGAATTACCCTAAATAAGGCATTGGTTATTAAAAAATTTATTGAAGCAATCTCGCCATATATGAAACATAAAAAGCAAATCATTAATATGAATAAGTGCCTAGAAAATATAGAGGAAAGGATAGAGAAAGGCTCAATTTATGCAGCAAGATAATACTGAATTTATTAGAAACTTTGTAATTATAAGTCATGTTGACCATGGTAAGTCCACTTTGGCCGATCGTTTTTTGGAACTCACGCATACAGTGGAGAAACGCGACATGAAAGAGCAGCTTTTGGACACTATGGATCTTGAAAGGGAGAGGGGGATCACGATAAAACTGCAACCTGTGAGGATGGAATATACCCCTCAATTTCCAATCAACAATATCCAATATCCAATTAAACCCAAAGAGGGAAACCCAAGACAGCAATCCAAAAGTTTGGAAATTGGAAATTGTAATTTGGATATTAAAGATTCAAAATCATTTATTTTGAATCTTATCGATACTCCCGGCCACGTTGACTTTTCTTATGAAGTCTCGAGATCTCTTGCCGCCGTCGAGGGGGCCGTACTTTTGGTAGACGCTTCTCAAGGCATCGAAGCCCAGACATTATCAAATATCTATATGGCGCTGGAACACGACCTTGAGATTATCCCGGTTATAAATAAGATAGACCTTCCTCAGGCAGAGCCGGACCGGGTAGCAAATGAAATGGTAGAGATACTGGGAATAAAAAAAGAAGAGATTATCTTTGTTTCTGGAAAAACCGGTGAAGGCGTTTCCGAAGTCTTAAACAGAGTAATCGAGAAAGTGCCTGCTCCACGGGTATCGGTTAAGGATTATCCTAGAGCACTTATCTTTGATTCCTTTTTTGATACCTATAGAGGCGTCATTACCTACTCCCGAGTTTTTGACGGCGAATTTAAAAAGGGTGATGAGATCGAGATGCTGGCCACTGGCAGAAAAGCAGAGATCTTGGAAATCGGCCATATGAAGCCAAAACTTACACCGACCGATGCGCTCCATACGGGAGAAGTCGGTTACATGGTCACTGGTTTAAAGAATGTTTCTGAAGCAAGCGTCGGAGATACAATAACTACAAAATCAAAAAATCAAAATAAAGAAGCGCTGCCAGGTTATAAAAAAGTTACTCCATTTGTTTTTGCGGGACTTTTCACAACTTCAAACGACAACTACACCCGACTAAAGGAAGCCCTAGAAAAACTTACTCTCTCTGACTCTTCACTGGCGTACGAACCCGAGTCTTCCCAAGCTCTCGGATTTGGTTTTCGTTGCGGTTTTTTGGGACTTCTGCATTTGGAAATAATAAAAGAACGGCTGGAGCGCGAGTTTGACCTTGATCTCATCGTTACGAGCCCAAGCGTTACTTACGACATTGTTTTAAATAATGATAATGTAGCCACTGTCAAAAATCCTTCTGAGATACCGGATGCAACGCAGATAAAAGAGATCAGAGAGCCATGGCTAAAGATCGAGGTGGTAACACCGACAGATTATCTTGGCGGAATAATAAAACTGGTCCAAGAAAGGCGCGGAATCCAAAAAGGTATGCAGTACCTCGACGAAAAAAGAGTAGTTCTGACATATGAAATCCCGATGGCGTCCATCATCACCGACTTTTATGACGATCTAAAAAGTATAAGTTCTGGATACGCCTCGATGAATTATGAGATCCTGGACTTTCGAACAGAGGACCTAGTAAGGATCGACATCCTGATAGCAGGAAACAGGGTGGACTCCCTTTCCCAGATAGTTCACCGATCCGAATCATACAAATCAGGACTCAGGATCGTCGAAAAATTGAAAGACAATATCCCAAAGCAGATGTTCAAGATCACTCTACAAGCCGCCATCGGCGCAAAGATCCTTGCCAGAAAAGATATCCAAGCTATGAGAAAAGATGTCACTGCCAAGCTCTACGGCGGTGACGTGACGAGGAAGAATAAGCTTTTAGATAAACAGAAAAAAGGGAAAAAGAAAATGAAAATGATCGGCAGCGTCGAGATCCCGACGAAAGTATTTTTAGAATTATTAAAGAAATAAAGGCAAAGCCCACACTCACGTGCGGGCCCGATCTCGAATGTACATCGAAATAAAGGTGTCCGTGCGAAGACCACAAAATATCCTTCTTACGGCTCTGGCTTCTCTCTCCCTCCTCATTTCAATCCTACCCTTTATGTCCGCTCCAACCCATGGCCGAATGCCGCCATTTTCGGCGTAATTGCGTTTTTTTG
>PFMH01000041.1 GCA_002785325.1 bacterium (Candidatus Howlettbacteria) CG_4_10_14_0_8_um_filter_40_9
GTCTGCCATAATCAGTCGCTTTTCGAGAGCCCACGATGCTTATGGCATAACTGTCTTCCTCTTTTAATTCACCTCTTGCATAGATGATACGCGGAGGCAGATAGATATTCTTTAAGTTTTCCGGATAATTTGTGTCTTCCAATGTCAGGACATCGACGCCAAGTCTCTTTAACTTTTCAACTTCTTTATCCGGATCTGTGCTTTTTATATGTTCGAAAAGTTCGTTTGCAACGCCTTGTTCGATGCCGGCTTTTACAAAATCGCTTTTTTTTGCATACCATATTTGTTCTGGTGAATCGAAGAAATTTAATAATAAACCCAGTCTTTTGGGCCCTATTTTTAAGAATTTATTTAACGCTATCAAATACTTTTTTTCGGTCATTTTTCCCTTTATAAAGGCAATATAGTAAATAAATCAATAGTTTCTTGAAAAATATGCTTGACAAAACTTTCCTTTTGTGTTAGTATTGTAACTCAGATTGAGGTTGGAGAGTTTTAAAGGTGTTTTTTATTGGCTTCTTCACGCAGATTAACAAATGAAAGGACAGTCGCAGGAAGTGTCCTACATACAAGTCGATCTTGGATTACCCTCCTTTAAGTTCGCTTGTCTGTAGGATTCTCTCTGCAACACGCCAGCCTAAGATTTATCTTAGAGGCTGGTCAAGTCTAACAGACGGTTGTTGGTCAACAGAGAGAAAATGAAAATCTTAATGAAGGGAGACTTATTTCGGTAAGTCTCTTTTCATTTTATATAAGTATTTTGCTTATTTCTAGTGGACAAAAAATTGAACTATATAACTTTTCTTCTCGTTTTTTAAAAGGGATTTACTTTTTGATGACCCTCCATCGCCATCGGCTTCGGGTGGGTAAACGCAAAGTAACAAAAAGCTTTCCTCGACCCCGATGTCCATCGGGGCAGGCACGTTACTAAATAGATAAAACTAGGAAAAATTTATCGTTCAAAACCGAAAGTCGTTTCACTAAAGCAGGATTTTGTCCTTCGGAACACTCCAAATTTTCCAGTTTTACTACTGTTTTGGAGTTTACCCCGCATAGTCAAAGATAGATGACTTTCGAATTTCTGGTTTTAGAAGGGGCTGGATTCCCACTGATGCGGGAATGACAGAGGCGACGCGGGGCTATTGTCGGGGGGAGATAAGAAAAGATGACTATATACTTACGTGTTCGATGCCTTCTCTGAGAGCCTTTTTTATTTCTAGAATTACTTTTTCGATCGCCTGATTTTTTATCGGCTGTTCCTGTTCGCTAAATATTTCGAGAACAAATCTTTCTGACGGAATAGACTCCCCTCTTTGCGTCCCGATCCCCATCCTAAATCTTGGAAATTTTTCGGAACCGATACTATTTATAACCGACTGTACACCGTTGTGTCCTGCAGATCCTCCATCTTTTCTTACTCTGCACAAACCGAGGTCTATATCGATATCATCGTGTACGAGCCAAACTCGTTCTAGTGGAACGTCTAAAAACCCAACTATTTCTCGAACAGAATCACCGGATTTGTTCATATATGTTTGAGGTTTTACCAGATAGACATCCTGCCCTTCTATAAAGATGTGGCAGATATCTGCTCTAAACTTTTTTGAATATTTCCAACTGTCAGCCATCTTGTCGACTACTTCGAAGCCGACATTGTGTCTGGTATTTTCGTATTCTTTTCCCGGATTCCCCAGGCCGACGATTAAGTTCATATAATAGTTGTTAGCGGTTAGTTTTTAGTTGTTAGCAACAATAATCAGACAAAAAACAATTGGAGATTCGGAATTATCTATTTCCTGATTTATCACCTTGTTTGCTTCTAAATACTATTCTAATACTTGTCCCGTTAAAATCAAACTCTTTTCTGAGCTGGTTTTCTATATAACGTTCGTATGAAAAATGAATAAGGTTGGCATAGCTGGTAAATATCGTAAATGAAGGCGGATTTATCCCAGTCTGCGTTATATACTTCATCTTTGGCTTTTTATTTTTAAGTCCGGCCGGAGGATTCTTTATCGTTATTTTCTCCAAAAATTTATTTAACTTTGGAGTTGGTATCTCTACTTCCCTCGCCTTTTTTATTTCCAGAAGGATATCAAAAACTTTTTTCACATTTTTACCTGTTTTTGCCGAAAGGAATATCGCGGAAGCGAAAGGCAGAAAGTCGAACTTGCGTTTTAGAACATTCAAATATGTTTCCGGGTTCACATTTTCAGCTTCATCCACTTTATTTATTATGATTATGATTCCTTTGTAGGAGTCTTTTACAAAACCGGCAAGATGAAGGTCCTGTGCGACTATCCCTTCCATGGCGTCTACGAGGATGAGGCAGATGTCGGCTTCGTCGATACTCTTTAACGATCGCATAGCGCTATATCTTTCGATTCTTCCTTCCTTTTTTGTTGCCGGTGTAGTCTTCCCGATCTTACCTCTCCTTCTTAATCCTGCCGTATCGATAAACTCAATATTTTCTTCTTTGTATTTGAAAACGGTTGAAATGATATCTCTTGTGGTTCCTGGGATATCGCTGACGATCGCTCTGTTCTGATCTAAAAGGGCATTGAAAAGCGAAGATTTGCCGACATTTGGCCGTCCGATAATCGCGACTTTTATAGATTTATTTTTAGTAAGTTTTTTTGGTTTTATGTCTATCGCCTCTTCGTCGATGGCTTCGTCAAAATCTACCTTTTTTTCTTTTGGTTTTTTCTTTAGTTTATTCCCTAGTCCTTCCACTATCCTATCCAAAAGATCGCCCGTATTTCTTCCAGAGAGCGCAGAGATCGGGACCGGTTCTCCCAGCCCAAATTTGTAAAATTCAGCCGTCTCTTCTTCACGCTGTGTATTATCCGCTTTGTTTACTACCAAAAGAGATGGTTTTTTTGACTTTCG
>PFMH01000034.1 GCA_002785325.1 bacterium (Candidatus Howlettbacteria) CG_4_10_14_0_8_um_filter_40_9
TATATTTCGGCAAAAATACGATCCTTTCCATAGCTCTGCCCCAAAAACGAAGTTGACCAACGCTTTCTGCCCGAAATGTATTCTCTATTATAATGTTCTGCCTCGCTCCTTTTGAGATAAGTTCTGATGCCATTTCCAACGTTTTCGAAGTAGTATTTTGATTTACAAAATTTGATGTATCGGAAATGATACCGGAGAGGAGGCATGTGGCAAGATTCTTTTCGATAACGACGCCCATTTCGCCGATGAGTTTAAAAATAATCTCGGCGCATGCAGAAGATCCAGTATCCTTATAAAAATAATCCGCAAAATTTTCTGCCTCCCCTGTCTTATGATGGTCAATAACGATTATCTTTGAGCCCGATTCTCTCGCTATGCTTATCTCTTGGGGGAAATCTGTTCTATCTAAACTTGAAACATCGATTACCAAAATAGTATCAGCCGGCTCAAAAACATCTTTCGTTTCGCAACCGACATATTTATTCAAAAAACCAAAATTATTCGGCAGTATTTTTAGAAAGACAGTAGGCTCCTTGCCCAATTCCAAAAGAGCTGACGAAACAGCGCACATCGAAGACAGCGCGTCCCCGTCCGTATTTTTATGCGAAACTATGCTCACTTTTTTTGAATGAACAAGCAGTTCTGCGATACCTTTAAGCTCAATGTTTTTTTCTATCATCCGTTTCTATCTTACTTAACAAGCTTTCGATATGAAAAGCATATTCGCCCGTTTTGTCCAGATGGAGTTCGATCTTTGGGGTAAACTTTATCTTTATATTTGAAGCAACCTCTTGCTGGACTAAAACCGTTTTTTCTTTTATACCCTGAAACTTCTCATCTTGATCTTCGCCGAATACGCTGATCCAAACATCCGCTTTTTTTAGATCTTTAGTCACATCTGCTTTTAGAACAGTAACAAGCCCGTATTCCCCATCCAAAACCTTGGGAAACGCCTTCGATACCTCGTCTTTTATCAGATCATTTACTTCGTCTATCCTACTCATAGTTTTAATTTAAATCCCAAAACACAAGCATCAAATTACAAATAAATATCAAATTACAATTTTCGAAAATTCTAATTTGGTTTTTTGGATTTGTTTGTTATTTATATTTTGAAATTTGTTATTTTTATTCATGGGGTTTCATTGGATATTAGAAATTGTTAATTGGAAATTTCCTACAACGTTCTCTTTCTCTCCTCGATCCTTATCTGCTTTATGACATCTTTTTCCTCAATCTCGATCTTTTCCGCAAAACCGAGTCCGCATTCCGTTCCTTCCGGAACCTCAGTAACTTCATCTTTCTCTCTCTTTAGAGTTGTAAGACTGGCTTCTTTTATCTCTTCTTTCCCTCTGAATATCTTCACTTTGAGGCCTTTTTCTATCTTTCCGTTTATGACTTTTCCTCCGGCGACGGTTTCTTTTTTATCTATCTTGAAAACTTTCAAGACTTCCAGTGCACCGGTCTCTATCTCGACGATCTCCGGCGGAAGAAGTCCCTCCAGTGCGCCTCTTACGTCATCGAGGAGCTCATATATCACACCGTACTTTGAAAATCTGACACCTTCTCTTTCGGCAAGTTTCAAAACAGAAGCGGATATGCCCACGTTAAATCCAAAAACTATTCTAGTCGTTGAAGATATGGCCATCGAGATGTCTTTATCCGTAACATTCCCCACGCCTTCGTGAATTACGTTAACCGCTACTTCCTTGGTATTGAACTTTTGAAGTGCTTCTTTTATGGCATCCAAAGATCCCTGCATGTCCGCTTTCAAAACTATTTCCAATTCTTTTGTACCGGCTGCCTCTACGGCTCGTGTAATTTCTTCGACGCCGATCTTCTTTATCTTAGTCAAACTTTTTACCGTTTTCATCTTCTTCTCCATCTCGCATTCTTTTTTTGCGTCTTTTTCGTCATCAAAAACTTGAACTAGTTCTGAAACTTGAGGAACGCTCTTCAAACCCGATATCTTTACGGGGGCTGAAGGACCGGCTTCTTCTATCTTCTTCCCCCTAAAATCATCCATGCTTTTTATCTTTCCATAGGTATCACCGACCTGCAGAGAATCTCCCAAGCGAATATGTCCGTTCTTGACAAGAACCGAAGCTACGGGGCCCTTGCCAGCATCCAAATGCGACTCGATCACAACGCCTTGTCCCTGAGCATCGTAATCTGCTTTGAGTTCTAAAACATCGGTCGAAAGAAGTACCATGTCTAAAAGATTGTCCAGCCCAATCTTTTCTTTTGCGGAAACCTCCACCGTTACTATCTTTCCGCCCCAATCCTCAGAAACTAGACCTATCTCTGCAAGTTCCGACTTTACCCTGTTTACATCGGCTCCCGGCTTATCTATCTTGTTTATCGCTACAATCATAGGAGTATTTGCTCTTTTTGCATGATCCACGGCTTCTCTGGTCTGCGGTTTCACCCCGTCATCGGCAGCGACCACGATGATCGCAAGATCGGTAACTTGAGCTCCATGTTCGCGCATTTTCGCAAACGCTTCATGACCGGGAGTATCCAAGAAGGTAATCTTTTTCCCTTTTCTCTCGACTTGATAAGCGCCAACGTGCTGGGTGATTCCGCCTTTTTCTTTAGCAACAACATTCGTCTCTTTTATGGCGTCAAGAAGCGAAGTTTTTCCGTGATCGACGTGTCCCATAACTGCGACTATCGGCGGTCTTTCTTTCAAATTTTGAGTCCCACTTTTACTTTCCTTAGGCTTAGCTACTTCTTCAGTTTCTTTTGTTATGAATTTACCAAGATATTCAGAGATGATCTCGGCTGTTTCAAAGTCGATATTGTCGTTTATGGTCGCCATCACTCCGTTTTTTATGAGTTCACTCATAACAGAAGAGACCGGCAGGTCGAGCTTTTTAGCAAATTCGCCTACGGTTAGAATTTCCGGAATAATGATTTTTTCTTGTTCTTTTTCCATTAATTTTCAGATTTTTTAATAGTTTCACCCTAAATATATTTTCCCCGTTCCAAAAGAACAGGGAAAATAGCAAAAAATAAATTGATTAAATATTCTAAAGATTATTTATTTTCATCATCTTCTTTTTTCTTTTCGGTTTTCTTCTTTGTCTCTTTATTGTCCGTCTTAGCTTTGACGGAGTCGGATTTATCCGTCTGCTTGTCCTTCGAAGCTTTAGCGGAGTCGGAAGTTTTCTTATCGTCCGTAGCTTTAGCGGTGGATGAAGCGGAGACGGACTTTGGTTTTTCCTTTTTTTCTTTTGCAACAACTTCAGGTTTTGAATCTTCTTTTGTTACTTTTTCTTCCTTTTTTACCGCTTTATTTTCTTTAAGAGTAAGCGCCAGCCTGTGGTTGTCTATATCGATAGATAGTACTCTGAAGTCATATTTCTTTCCGATAGCGACGATGTCCGACGGATCTTTCACGTGATCTTCAGAAAGTTCGGATATGTGGACCAAAGCTTCAAGGTTGTCTTGTATCTTTACAAATGCGCCAAAAGGAGTAAACCTCGTTACCTCGCCTTTTATGCTATCTCCGACTTTCAACTGTTTTACAGATTCAACCCAAGGATCATCCAAGAGTTTCTTCATTGAAAGCGAGAGTCTATCTCCTTCTATTCCGATAATCACAACATTTACGATGTCACCGATCTTCACATATTTTGACGGATCATCTACTTTATCCCAAGCAATTTCCGAGATATGTATCATCCCTTCGATTCCGTCGATGTTTAAAAATACGCCAAAGTCGGCTATTCCGGTCACTCTTCCTTTCATCTTGTCGCCTATCTTGAACTTCTGGATCTCTTTTTCTATTTCGTCTTTCTTAGCAATCTTTTCGGAAAAGATAACTTTGTTTTCTTTTTTATCGGCATCTAAAACTCCGATCACCATCGCTTTTTTAATAAGCTGTTTTAGGCGGATCAAGATCTCATCCTTGTCGGTTACTCTAGGATAATGTTCGGCTGTTAGCTGTGAAACGGGCAAGAAGCCCCTCACTCCGTCAACCTCGATCATAAGACCGCCTTTGTTTGCCTCAAATGGCCGAACTAGGATAGTTTCGCCAGTATCTTTGAGACGTTTCAACATATCCCAAGATCTTTCCTTTGTGGCTTTTTTGAGCGATAGCAAAACTTCTCCATTATCAAACTCTTGTTCGATAACAGATGCGCTCATCTTGTCTCCGATCTTGATATCTTTCCTGAGCGTCGGGTCGGATATCTCTATCCCAACCACGAGTCCGGTGCCATGTACGCCAAGATCAAGCCAAATCCCGTTTTTCGTAATAGCAACCACCTCCCCTTCGACAGTTTCGCCGGGCTCTATCACTTTGACTTCATCTTTCGCCTGATCCAGTAGATCCTGCATGGTTAGTTGTTTTGACAATGGCATAAATTGTTTCTCCTTTCAAACAAAAATTTAGCAGCCTTTCCGACCACTCGTAAAATAATACCCGTTTTCCATCCTTTTGTAAAGTAGAATTGTGTTCTTTCTTTTATACTTTCCGACTATCAGTTCGAAAAAAGAACAATCAAATGAGCGAAAGTTTGAAAATATGACTCCGGGTTTCATACTTATTGTCATTTTTCATACTTGAGTGAATGAAGATTGTGACATTTTGAGAATCTTCCTAGTCGGCGCTTTTTCTTCCAGTTTTTGGCGTCAAAAAGTGGAAAGTAAAACATGGTCTTAACCCCATAAAGCACTAACACTAATAAGCTTTAAACCTTTTTCATACTCTCAGCGAGCATAATACGACTTCGATGATAGTAGTATAAGAAAATCCCAAGTATCCAAACTATAGCTATCACGTTCTCTTTCGGTCCTGCTGTGGATAGCGGAGCTTCCGCACTTCCTGTAGCCCCCTTTCCTGTCCCTCCGTCCAAGACCTCTCGATCTTGACCTCCCTCTTTACCTCCGCCACCATTGGGGACAGGAGCTGGAGCAGTAGGCTTGGCTGCCAAACGAGTAATATTTGTACTTGTCGCTGTACTTTTACCGCCCTTTGAGATTGCCTCTACATCGATGGGGTTTTCACCCTCTATTAGTGTCAGCTTATACTGAAAACTGCCATCTTCCGAAACGTCGGCAGGATTCCCATTCACATTTACAGTATTTTCCGGGTTGTTTGTCGTCCCAGTTACAACAAGCTCGGATGCTTCAGTTATTATGGCCTCTTTTGGTTCAGTAATAGTTACTTCCGGCGCTTTTCTGTTTTTCTGAAAATTTACCACACCGATAACGATCCCTATCAAAAGAAATAACAAAAAGAGAGGGACAGCTATTTTTTTAATGATTTCCAATAAATTTTCCATAATTTACTTAAATCCTACTCGCTAAGATATGAGAGTTCAAGACTAAAATATACAAAAATAAAAAGGACACTAGTACCGGCTAGAAGGAGGTGACCAAATAACCAGAGATCTAATGTCCTGTTTAGTGCACCCAATAAATTGGATGCAAATACAATATATCAAATAAAATTATGCTTGTCAAGTTTTCCACACATTATTGTCCACAGGGTTGACAATACATGGTATATATTTCCAAAGAATCATTCTCTTTAGTCTTTCCTCAACTTACCCAATTTATCCTTTATCTTCCCTTCGAATCCATTTTCAGTTGGATGATAGTATTTTTTGCCCCTTAGATTCTCGGGGAGATAATCTTCTTTAACCCAATTTTCTTTATAATCATGCGGATACTTATAGTCCTTGCCATGTCCGAGGCTTTTCGCCAACTTGGTCGGAGCGTTTCGAAGATGAAGCGGTATAGGGTCCAGCTTTTTATTTTGTATGTCATCGAGGGCATCGAGGATCGCCATTTTGGAAGCATTGGACTTCGGAGCCGAAGCGAGATAGAGAACACACTGTGATAATATCAGCTGAGATTCCGGCATACCGATAAAGTTCACCGCGTCAGCAGTAGATTGCGCCAGTATTAGTGAATGCGGATCGGCGTTTCCGATATCCTCCGAAGCAAATATTACCATCCTCCGCGCGATAAACTTCGCATCTTCACCAGAAGATATCATCCGCGCCAGATAATGAACTGCCGCATCAGGATCAGACCCTCGCATACTTTTTATAAATGCAGAGATGACATCGTAATGATTGTCTCCACCCTTGTCCCATCTCAAGTTTTTGGACGCTATCGCCTGCTTTACAAAATCTAATGTTATTTTATCCCCTTTCACTTCGCTAGCGATAACTTCCAAAACATTCAAGGCCAGTCTTGCATCGCCATTTGCAAAACTGGCTAGATAGTCGAGAGATTTACTGTCAATATTTAAATTTTGATTTCCAAGGCCGTTTTTCTTATCTTTTAAAACATTTTTAAGTATACGCTTAATATCTTTATCAGTAAGAGACTCCAGCTTAAAAAGTCTAGACCTTGAAAGAAGAGCACTATTGATCTCGAAACCCGGGTTTTCCGTTGTCGCACCGATGAGAATGATGGTTCCGTTTTCGATATGCGGGAGAAATGCGTCTTGCTGGGCCTTATTGAAACGGTGGATCTCATCTGCAAAAAGAATAGTTTTTTGTCCTAATCTTAGATCCTCTTGAGCTTCCTTCACAACTTTCCTAACATCAGCTACGCCGGAAGTTACCGCGCTAAACTCCACAAAGCGAGACTTTGTATTTTTCGCAATGATCCGAGCGATAGTCGTCTTCCCCGTCCCTGGAGGACCCCAAAGAATTATCGAAGTCAGATTATCCGACTCGATGACAGAGCGCAATATCTTACCGTCAGCCAGCAGATGCTCCTGTCCGACAAAGTCTTTGAGTGACTTCGGTCTCGCCCTCTCGGCTAATGGAATATTATTATTCATGCCAAAATCTTAGCATGAATAGAGAAAAAGGATAAGTGGACAAATATGATAATCTCCTAAATTTTTCCTGAGAAATATTCTAACGCTTTTAAGGCATAAAACTGTACATCATCAGGGATACCGTAATCATTTTTTTCTATTTCTTCTTTTGTAAACCATTTACATTCATCAGTTATTTCTGTTTCTGAAAGCTTTAGTTGATCGGTTTCTGTTTGTACGAAGTATATAAATGCAATGTGCTCATGACTGTCTGAAATACGATGCCTATTTATATATTGTGGAGGAATAATTGATAGTTTATTTCCTTTAAAAACTGGTGTTTTGTTTTCTGAGTCCACTATAACAATATCTAACCCGACTTCCTCCTTCACTTCTCTGATGGCTGCCTCGTTTGGATCCTCATCCAGCTCTATATGCCCTCCGACGCTCAACCATATCTTGAACTTGTCATGCTGTCTAAGGAGAACCTTATTATTAAACACAATAAATGTTTCGGCACAAAAATCAATTTTTTCATGTATATGTGGCATAGGATTTGATTTATTTATTTATATTTTTGAAACTTTCTGATGTTCGATCATTCTTAGCAAAATATTAACATGAATAGAAAAATATAATAAGTAGACAAAATCTTTTAATTAGGAGTAAGAAGTGCTAAAATTCCCTTTATGGCGAATACTCCAGAGTTAATATTACCTGCTGCTGATTTGAATAAAACAAAATACGCCTTTATGTATGGCGCGGATACCGTCTATGGCGGATTGCCTGGGTTTTCCTTGCGCAAAGCCGAAGTGAATTTTACCCTTAAAACTCTGAGTGAAGCTATCGATTATGCACATAATTTGAAAAATAAATTTTATATCACGCTCAATATCTTCCCAAAAAATAACCAGATAGATACGCTTAAAAAAGAAATTGTGAAGTTGGCGAAGTTAAACCCTGATGCATTTATCATCTCCGATCCGGGGCTCATCCAAGTCGCAAAGAAATTAGCACCTAAAGTACGGATTCACCTATCTACTCAAGCGAATACCTTGAACTATGAATCGGTGAAGTTTTGGAAATCACAGGGGGTGAAACGGATAGTTTTGGCGAGAGAATTAACATTGAAAGAAATTGCCGAGATAAAGAAAAAAGTACCGGCAATGGAACTCGAATGTTTCGTCCACGGCGCGATGTGTATCTCCTACTCTGGCAGATGTCTGATGTCCTCATTTATGACTGGCAGAGAGTCCAATCAGGGGCTTTGTACCCAACCCTGCCGGTGGCAGTATAGGGCAGTAAACAGTAAACAGATAACAGATAACAAGAAAATCCGTGTCAATCCGTCCATTGAAAATCCGTGTCAATCCGCGTTTCTCGAGGAGAAACAAAGACCCGGAGAATATTTTCCGATAGAAGAAGATGTAAATGGAACTTATATCATGAACTCGAAAGATTTATGTTTAATAGAGCACTTGGAAGAACTCCAAAAAGCAGGGGTAAGTGCGTTTAAGGTCGAAGGGAGAAATAAGAGTGAATATTATGTCTCTATTGCTGCCAAGAGTTATAGGCAAGCAATTGAGACAATTTCCAATTCCCAATATCCAATATCCAAGAAAAAGAATGATTTAAAAAAATTAAAGGAAGAATTGGAAACGTTGAATTACCGAGACTACACGACTGGGTTTATATTTGGCAAGGCAAAACTTATGGGCGAAACGTATAACGACCGCGCGCCGATAAGAAAGTATGAGTTTGTAGGAGTGGTGGAAAGTCAGTTAACAGCAAGCAGCAAGCAATTAACAGGAGACATTCCTTTCCCTGTCATTCTGGCGACGGCTAGGAGACCAGAATCCGAACAATCGCAAAAGAAATATGATTCTGGACAAGCCAGAATGACACAATACCGCATCCAAGTTCGAAACAAAATAAAGAAAAACGACACCCTCGAGATCATAACGCCGACAGAAACTGTAAAGTTCAAAATCAAAGACTTTTATAATCTGCGAAAAGAAAAGATCGCCGAAGCCAGCCATGGAAACAAGAACTCATACATATTCGCCGAACTGCCAAAAGTACCGATCGGAAGTTTGATAAGAAAGAAGCTAAAATGATTTAACGAAGCGAAAGCTTTCTCCTGTAAATATTAATAAGAGGGCATATCCCTGTCCTCTTCTTTTAAGTGTCGAAAAATACTTATTCTGCCTTCTTTGATTCACCGCTTTCGCTGCTTTCTTTTTTTTCGTTATCCTCTTTAGATTCGGTTTCTTCAGGAGACTCTGGCGCCTCAACTTCCTCTTTTTCTATTTCGTCCTCTAGTTCTTCAATTTTTTCATCTAACTCTTTTGCTTCATCACCTTCTACTTCGTCTCTTTCTTCTTTGCGTTCTTCAAGCACAGCTTTATTAAAATCCCGCTTTTTTTGCGAATCGTTTATCCTAGTGCCCTGAAGCTCCTCGAGTTTCAAATCCACTGGATACAATAAATCTCCTGGAACCGCACTGTTTGACGCTCCAACGGTAGATGCTCCCAAAACAAAAATAACGCCTGCTGTAACGATAGGAATTTTATATTCTTTTAGAAATGACTTCTGATTTTGGCTACTCATAATTTCTCCTTTCTATGAAGCTTTACATATTATGTATATAATACTGCTTATGGGTTGATATTGTCAAATTCAAAATTGAAGACTTTTACAATCTGCGAAAAGAAAAAATCAACGAAGCCAGCCCTGGAAACAAGAACTCATACATATTCGCCGAACTGCCAGAAGTACCAATCGGGAGCTTGATAAGAAAGAAGCTAAAGTAATTGGTTAGCTCTTATATTCTAGCCTTATTTCGTCTATAATATTGCTAGATGAAAACATTTCGCAAACTTCTTTTAGCGTTTTTAATGGGAGGGATATTATCCTTCGGGATATCTATCTTTGTTCCTTTTATCGCCCCATACCTCTCGAGCCTCGGTTTCAAAAACTCTACCATCAGTTATATGGGTTCTTTTGGAGCTATCGGGATCGTAGCCATCTCACCCGTTATGGGGACTGCCTCTGACCGGATCGGAAGGAGAAAGGTCATCATCATGGGCCTTTTACTAGAGATCATGTCAATGCTTCTTTTGATAAATTTCGCTCGGTCCATCATACTGGCAACAACCGCGATGGTACTCCAGATCACCGCCGTTTTTGTCATCGCACTTACCTTACTCTCATACGTTGAAGACAATATGGACAAGAAAACCCGCGGTTTTTTCACTGGTATAAATGAAAGCATATACAGTATCGGCGGGCTGATCGGTCCTCTTGTTGGGGCTTTTTTGGTCAGCTTCTTACCGATCAATCAAGTTTTTAAATACAGCATCTTTGTAGATCTAGTACTCATAGCTTTAAGCTTTTTCTTAGACGAAGGCGACTCTCTATATAAAAAGCCGAAGATAGGAGATTTCAATTTTTTAAGAGAAATAAAAGAATTCTGGTCAAATAAAAATCTGAAAGGTATGGGAATCCTCGGCATCTTTATGCATTTTGCCACTCCCGGACTGTTTATTTTCTTACCGCTTTTTATAATCCAAGATCTAAAGGCGCCACTCAAGTACGTAGGTATCATGGCTACTATGGCCACCGTTTTTAGTGTTTTTCAGTTCATACACGGATGGCTTTGCGATAAAAAAGGAAGTGAAAAATTTATCATCCTGGGCGCAAGTATAACTGCAACATCCATGTTTCTCATATATTTTGTGCATTCTATATCAGCTCTTGTTTTGATAATACTTATTTACTCATTTGGTGCCAGCATGTGGAATACATCTGCTTGGTGCTATATGTCTACCATCGGTGAAAAAATGAAAAAAGAAGGCCAAACAACAGGTTCTTATGCCGCCTTCGCCAGAACGGGAGCATTCGCAAGCTTCCTTATAAGCGGAGCGTTGGTTTCGGTCATTGAGATAAGGGGACTTTTTCTAATCTATGGAACGCTCAAAGTAATGGCAATCATAGTTTCAACCAAATATATCTTTTTTGATGAAAGAAAACCGGTAAGAAGTCCCCTTTTTGAAACACAAAATGCAAACTAGAAGAAGTGCTTTAATGTTTATGCTCGTTCAGCTATAATGAGCCTATGACAAATTTTAGAAAACTTATCCCTACATTTATCGTCGGCGGATTTTTCAATCTGACTATAAGAACGATCACTCCTTTCGTCACGCCGTATCTTAGCTCCCTCGGATTTACAAATACAACTATCAGTTTTATGAACTCGGCCGCTACGCTGGCCATCATCTTCATAACTCCAATCATGGGAACCATCTCTGACAGAGTTGGCAGAAAAATGATAATATTCTTCGGCCTCCTATTTGAGATATTAGCCGTCTACCTTTTTGCGCATAATGGATACTCCCTTATATACGCTACTTTGGCAGTTATGATCATAAGTGTTATGTCCATGGCAATAGAGATAAATATCCTTTCCAGAGTCGAGGATATCTCCAGCGACGGAAGAAGAGGGACAGTGACTGGCGTCTATGAAAGCATCGCCAGCATTGGGATAATATTGGGTCCCATACTCGGTTCGGTTATTATTGCGAGAAGTTCTATAGATAATCTTTTCAAATTTGTCACTATCTCCTTTCTCTTTATTATTTTTCTAATTTTTATCTTAAAGGAGACATCAAGCCACTTAAATCTCAAAAATTTTCGCCTCAAACACATTTCAAGAGACTTCTGGAAAAGAGACAACCTAAAAGGACTGGGAATATTGGGATTTTTTGTAAGTTTTGCATATCCTGCCCAGACCGTCTTTCTGCCTCTTCTTCTCCTGAAAGATTTTCATCTTCCTTTAAAATATATAGGCTTTTTTACGGCAGCCGTTACGGCATTTTGCCTTCTCCAGTTTGTTCACGGGTGGCTTTGCGATAAGGTTGGTTCAAACATACTGATGATCATCGGAACTCTTATATATGCTTTTTCTCTTATCATGGTATCTGTCAATCACTCTCTTCCGCTGCTTGTCGCTCTCCTTCTCCTCTGGTCGCTCGGGGAGAGCCTCTGGAGCACCACCTCCCTTTGCCACCTTGCCGGCATAGGGGAAAAAAACAACAGACAAGGCCAGATGACAAGCTCATACTTCGCGATCATAAAAATGGGGTCATTTCTTAGCTTCCTTATAAGCGGTGTCTTAGTCTATTTTCTAGGCATTAGATTTCTATTTTTCTTTTACGGAGTTATGCTGCTTTTTGGAATAATCACCGCCTCGATATATATATTGTTCGAAGATAAAAACTATAAGACGGCTCTCTTTAAGACGAAATAAAAACCGTTTAAGAAATCCTAAATTCTAATATCAACCTGCCCGACTTCGTCTTTGGACTCAGTCAAAGGCGGGCGGGAATCCGAAACAATATCTAAATCATAATATTTAAATTTTCTAAATCTTTGTTAAGAGCATTTTTATTTTGACCATTGGTACTTCATTGGAAATTAAAAATTGCCTGCCCGGATCGGTCGAGGCGGGTTAGTCAGACACCACCGACAAGTCGGTGGCTTGATGGGTAGGGTCGCCTCAA
>PFMH01000036.1 GCA_002785325.1 bacterium (Candidatus Howlettbacteria) CG_4_10_14_0_8_um_filter_40_9
TACTAAAAAGAAAGAGCCCTTCGGGGGCTCCTTCCTTTTTTGTATTACTTTTAGAATAATGCCTTATCTTGGCAGATTTTTTCTTAACCTTGTCAAAAGGTCTTTGGCTGAATCTTGTCCGCCTAGACCGAAGGCCAAGCCGCCGGCGATCGCTACTAGTGCTACAAACCCTGTAAACAAGGTATTTAGCATAAAGCTTGCGATTCCCAACTGTGATAGTGCTGCTATCACTACAAATACTATGATTGAGTATCTAGCGACATCAGCTAACGCAGCTGCTGTTCTAGCTCCGATCGTTTCTACAGCCCCTTGTACTACTTTAGCAACCAAGTCTGCAACTATAGCACCTATCATAACGATAAACACTGCAGCAACAACATTTGGTATGTAAGCAACTACTCCCTGTAGAACCTCATTCACCTGAGTAAGGCTCAAGATTTCAAGAGCAGGGATAAGGAAAACTATAACTACGATCCACTGTACTAGGTCTCCTATAAGATCAAGGTAATTTACCTTTGACTTAAATACTTTATCAAGACCGATAGTATCAGTTAGGGGCTTTATCTGTACGTAACCAAGAACTCTTAAGACTACTGTCTTCAAAGCCCAAGCAACTACGATACCGATAAGAAGAACTAAGATAGCTCCGATAAGATTCGGAAGATATGAAACAACTCGAGTCAAAGAATCTGTGACTGCGGTTGTGGTTGCATTTGCCCATTCACTTGCCATTTCTTTCACCTCCCTTCTTCCGCCTTCGCGGTTCGCTCCTTTCGGAGTGAAGAAAGAGATTTCTCCCTCTTGCTCATAAGTTAGCATAAGCACAAACTACCTGTCAAGCAGCAGCATAAATACAAAATATGAAAATAAAATTATAGCCGGTAAACTACCGCTGTGCCGCACGCCAAGTTAAATATAAGTTGGCGTCATCATCGAATTTTTTTATCCGATATCAGACTCCGTTTTTTAACTAGTCTTTAGCGAGCACAGCAGAAATTCACCAGCTATAATTTGTCAATATATACATCTTAAACAAACACAGTCCAACCTTCATTTGCTTATTAAACAAAAAAAGTACCAAAATATGATACTTCTTTGTGATAAAGCACAACTGACAGAATATCCAATATCCAATATGATTATACTTGTCCAATCAAAATTGGAAATTGTTAATTGTTAATTTAAAATACTACCCCAGCGTTCTCATCATAAATCCTAGCTTTATTTGGAGTGCGTCCTGGAATCTTTTGGGATCCAGCCCGATAAGTTTCTTTACTTTTGTAAGTCGGTATATCAAAGTGTTTCGATGAAGATGAAGTTCTTTGGAAGCAACAGTCAGATTCATCCCCGAAGAAAGAAAAACTTGAACCGTCTTCAAAAGATCTTGATCGTTTGTAAGCGGTTTTAGGACTTCTTCGGCTATTTCCATCTTTCTTGAATGCGACACATTTCCGGAAAGCGAAGCGAAAGTTCCAACGTCTAAGATATGATAGATAGACCCTTTGCCCCAAACTTTTATCCCGACTTCGAGTGCGAGGTTGGCATCCAGAAAAGATTTTCTAAGCCCTTCTACCCCAGGGTAATACTGCCCCACCCCAATCGAGATAGTGTTGTTTTTGAATTCCTTTTTCAAAATGGCGTTTATATATTTCGCTTTCTCTTTAAAAAATTTTGTATAATCCCCTTTGAGAATATTTTCCTTTTCACCCATGCCTTTGAGAATTACAAACTTGTCATCATTTATATATATGACAACATTTTGGTCATAATCCGAAAATCCTTTTTTAATCAGAAGCTCTATCTGTTGAGCATAATCTATAAACTCTAGCTTCTTTGATTCTTCGGTAAGTTTCTGAGATCTTTTTAAGAAATTGTTTGCAAAATCTTCTATCATAACTACGATCACGGCTTGTTTTGCCCTTAAGTTTATCTTTAAAACGTCGGCTTGAGCGATAGCTTCATCAATATTTTTTATATTTTCTGTAGTCAAAAGCTCTTTTACGAAGCTTGTTCTAATATTGGTCACGGAAAAAAGGTTCTTTACTATATATTCCTGGTAAACCAAAACTTCAGCCATCCCTTGTAATAAGCTCATGCTCTCCTTCGAAACGCCTTTAGTCTCTACGCCGACCGCTCCGATAGCTTTCTCGTCATAATATATAGGATTCCAAGTTACACCAGAAAGCTCATCACTGTAACTGCTTCCTTCTTTTATCGATCTAAATGCTGATGGGAAAAATTCTCCTTTATTGTCCTCGGACACGATAAAGCCGCTTTCGTTTGAGATATATACGCTCTTCCCCAAAACTAGTTTTATCTTTTCCTGAAGGTCTGCAGAGATGTCTTGATCGAGTCTCATCATATAGTTCCTCCTATAGCAAAGCTTGTAAAAAGCATTGCAAGTTTTATCTGAACTGCATCGTCAAAAACCCTAGGGTCCAGACTCGTCGCCTCCATTATCTTGTCCAGTCTATACACCAAAGTATTCCTATGAATTTTAAGTTTTTCCGCCGTTTTTGTAAGACTCATATTGCAATCAAAAAAAGTTTCCAAAGTTCTGAGAGCCTCATCTTTATTTGAAAATTTGGAAAAAAGATCTTTAGAGTAGCTTTCCCTTGTCTCATCCTCGCCTTTCACCAAAGGCGCCACAACGCCGAAGCTGTCAAAGTGATACATCTTGTCTTCTCCCCACACTTGCTCGCCCAGTTTCGCCGTAAAGATTGCTTCCCCAAATGACTGTGCCAGCCCTTTTATCCCTTCATAAAAACTTCCTATCCCTATAGTCAATACATTTCTCAACTCGTTTCGAATAATGTAATGTATGGAGTCTACGGTGTCTTTGAAATGACTCAGGTTTTTTTCGAAATCTTCCTCACTGCCTATATCCTTCAAAACAACAAAAGCATTTTCACCGGCATATGCGATGATATTGTCCTTATGTCTGGTATAAAAAGAGTCGATCGCCCTCTGTATCTTTTCTTTTGTCCTCTGTATCCGATCCTCTTTTTCTTCTCCCGATATCTCTGTCTTTTTAAATATCTCACCCTGAGCTCCTCCGATCAAAAGCACGATGGCAACTCTGGGTTTCGATAAGTCGATCTTTAACGCTCTTGCTTCAGCTTTCAAGATATCCTCATCCACATCCTTATGCAGAAGGTCATAAACAAACTTATCTAGGTGTCTGCCAAAACTTGGGATATCGGACAAGAAAATAAGCTGATCCAGATAAAGCTCTGTCATCGAAAGCAATACCTTTTCAACGTCCTTTATCTGTTTTTTACTTTCGTCAATATATATAAAGCCGATCTTTTCGCCTTTGTGACGAATAAGAAGGGCTTTATTGTTTGAGTTCACTTTCAGCGGATTTTTTTCGATCTCAAAAGAAGCGCTTTTTGCCAAAACCTCGCCAAAAATATCCGTTATAGCAAACTTCTCATTTAGAAGCGGCTCAAGCTTTTTAATCAGTTTTTTAGCGATTAATGTATCCATAAACTATTTTGTTTATTTATATAGCTAGAGCTGCTTGTTTGTGATAATGCACAAATTCTATCAAAGTTCTTATCCACAGTCAAGCATAAGTATTCGGATATCGGGATTCAGATTTCAAAAGTCGGGAAGCATCTCATCATTCTAGTAGCCAGTGTCTAGCAAGGATCAGATCCTCGTTAACTATCAATATCGGTAGGGTATAATGTTTGACAAGGTTCTCTCCCTTGACAGTCATTCCCTAGATTTTAATTAACTAACTGTTATATAAATGATATAATCATTTTATTAATTATTACGGGCGGCTAGCTCAGCTGGTTAGAGCGCTACGTTGACATCGTAGAGGCCACTGGTTCGAGTCCAGTGTCGCCCACCATAGTCCTTGTCCCCAAAAATGGCATTCCCATGGGAAAAGAAATTAAGCTGTTGTATAATCCTAATATGGCAAAAGAAAAAAAACAAAACTTAAATCTCGAAACCATGCGGCATTCGCTATCGCACATCATGGCGGCAGCGGTTCTCGACATGTTCCCGGAAGCCAAGCTCGGCATCGGGCCGCCTATCGAGAACGGATTTTATTATGACTTTGATCTTCCTCGAACGCTTATTCCTGAAGATCTTGTTTTGATCGAAGGGAAAATGCGGAAAATTATTAAGAGGAATCTTCCGTTTGAGAAAACCGAGGCACCGATAGATTACGCTATCAGAGAAGCCAAAAAGAAAAAGGAAGTTTACAAGCTCGAGATTTTAAATGACCTCAAAAAAGCCCTTCCACCGAATCGACAGGCTCACGGCAAGCAGGGTCGAGGGATAATGGTTTCGTTTTACCGCACCGGCGACTTCGTCGATCTCTGCAAGGGTCCACATGTAAAGTCGACTGGTAAAGTCGGAGCATTCAAACTTACCAAAATCTCCGGCGCTTACTGGAGAGGCGATGAGAAAAACAAAATGCTACAAAGGATTTACGGCGTTGCGTTTGAAAGCCAAAAAGAGCTTGACGAATATTTGAAAAATATGGAGGAAGCCGAAAAGAGAGACCACCGAAAACTAGGCCAAGAACTTGATCTTTTCTCAAACCCTGAAGAAATGGGCGGTGGGCTTCCCCTTTGGCACCCAAAGGGCGCTTCTCTCCGCAGTGTAATCGAAGAATTTTGGAAAAAAGAACATCAAAAAAGAGGTTACGAATTGGTTTATACTCCCCATATCGCCAAACTAGACATATGGAAAACTAGCGGTCATTGGGATTTTTATCGAGAGAATCTCTACTCGCCAATGATGATTGACGAACAGGAATATCTGGTAAAACCGATGAACTGTCCTTTCCACATCTTCATTTTCAAATCAAAACTCCGAAGTTATAGAGAGCTGCCAGTAAAGTATGCCGAGCTCGGCACAGTTTACAGATACGAAAGGTCCGGCGTTTTACACGGCCTAACAAGAGTCCGCGGATTCACTCAAGATGACGCCCACATATTCTGCACGCCAAAACAGCTCGAAAATGAAATAATCGAGACACTGCGATTGGTCGACTTTATGATGGGTACCTTCGATTTCAAATACAATGTCTATCTTTCTACCAAACCGGAAAAGGCGGTCGGTTCTGATAAGACATGGAAAGAATCAACCAAAGCGCTTGAATCAGCTCTCAAAAAAACGAAAGTAAAATATATACTTGATCCGGGCGAAGGCGTCTTTTACGGTCCGAAAATCGACGTAAAGCTCGAGGATTCTCTCGGAAGAGAGTGGCAAGGACCGACTGTTCAGGTCGACTTTAACCTTCCGGAAAAATTTAACGTCGAATATGTCGACGAAAAAGGGAATAAAGAAAGAGTTGTTATGGTTCATCGCGCCGTTCTCGGATCGATGGAAAGATTTATCGGAGTTCTTATCGAGCACTACGCCGGAGCATTTCCTCTCTGGCTGGCGCCTGTACAAGCAGTTGTTATCCCGATCTCGGATAAAAAACACGGTAAATACGCACACACTGTCGCTAATTTATTAAAAGAATCAGGGCTTCGAGTCGAAGTTGACGAAAGACCGGAGTCACTAGGCCGAAGGATCAGGGATAATGAAATGCAAAAAGTTCCATATATAATAATAGTCGGCGACAAAGAGATGACCTCCAAAAAAGTTTCTGTCCGTTCTTTCAAAAAAGGAGATCTGGGATCGAAAAGCACCTCTGCTTTTATAAAAGAAATGCTTAAAGAAATAGAGGAGAAAAAATGAAGGTCCTAGTTTCTTCCAGCTTTAAATTTGCAAACGATTGGCCTTCATTAAAAGACAGCTTTCAAAAAGCTGGTTTTAGCTGCCTAACCCCACAAGACACAGAGACAGAAAATCCTGAAGAAATTATTGAAATAAAAAATGGTTTTATCAATCCCCTTTCATTCAAATAGTTAAAGTTGTAGAATGTATATTACAAATATGACTCCTTTAGATGTTCACAATTTAAAAACTGGGAAGATAGAAATCGCACCTAAAACACCTCTTGAAACCAAAGAGGATCTTTCCTTTATATATACTCCGGGCGTGGGAGAAGTTTCAACGGCTATAGCTAAGGATAAGGAAAAAGTAAATCTTTATACAAATAAAAAAAATACTGTAGCGATAGTTACCGACGGCTCAGCCGTCCTCGGTCTCGGTGATATCGGCCCCGAAGCAGCACTTCCTGTGATGGAAGGCAAATCGGTATTATTTAAAAAGTTTGGCAATATCGACGCCTACCCTATACTTTTAAAAACTCAAGACGTCGACGAGATAGTCGAAACGATAATAGATATTTCTCCTACTTTTTCTGGAATAAATCTCGAAGACATCTCTGCACCGAGATGTTTTGAGATAGAAAAAAAGCTGAAAGAAAAACTTGATATTCCTGTCTTCCACGATGACCAGCACGGCACAGCTATAGTAGTCCTTGCAGCTCTCATAAATGCGCTGAAGTTAGCGGAAAAAAATATTAGAGATGTGAAGATAATAATAAACGGAGCCGGAGCAGCCGGCATCGCCATTAAAAAATTACTTAGAATATACGGTGCGAGAAAAATATGTCTTTTAGATTCTAAAGGCGTAATTTGCGAAAGAAGAACAGATCTGACGAGCACTAAAAAATCTCTGCTTGCCAACCTAGACTGCCAATGCGGAAGTCTGGAAGAAACGATCGAAAGCGCCGATGTTTTCATCGGAGTTTCAAAGGGCAACATCCTGACCAAAAAACTGATCAAAAAAATGACAAGCGAACCTATCATCTTTGCGATGGCAAACCCTATACCGGAAATTTCTTACGAAGAGGCAAAAGTTGCCGGCGCCTTTATCGCCGCCACTGGCAGCTCGGAGACCCCAAATCAGATAAATAACGCCTTGGTTTTCCCGGGTCTTTTCCGAGGACTTTTGGATTCAAATACTTCTATAATAACCGATGAACTAAAAATCTTCGCCGCCGAAACGATTGCAAATTACGTCACTAATTTGAACCCCGGAAACATTATGCCGGATATCATGGATCTAGCTTTTCATAAAACCTTAGCAAAAACCATTTCCAGTCATTCTGAGGACCACGTAAGGGTGCCGTCTTATTTATAGAACACTTTATATTTTCAAAGATAATTTTATTTGCTCAGGACAAAGCTCTCTATCCCAAATATCTTCTACCTCTTGGCGTTTGGATATCAGGACATCTTCACCACTCGCAAGGATCATCACCTCTGCACATATGGGACGTGAGTTATAGTTTTTTGCGCTCATAGCGATACCATAAGCACCAGTACTCATTATAGCCATATAGTCTCCGATCGACGCCTCAGGAAGTCTTACCGTATCAATCTGTTCAGGCTCGCCCTCTTTTGGTGTAAATATATCCCCACTCTCACAACAACATCCAACAACAACATATTCTTCTGAAACGTCATCGCCTTTGCCAAGTAAACGAATGGGATGTTTTGCTCCATAGATCATAGGCCGCAAAAGCTCAGTCATAGAAGCGTCTGTTTTTATAAAATGAAATCCTTCTTTGCCAGTGTCCGCTATGTCGTTGATCTGGGCTACCAGCAGACATGAGTTAGCCGCAAGATATGTCCCTGGCTCTATTTCGAGATGCAGCTTACGACCTGTCTCTTGATACAATTTGTCAAAAGATGTTTTCACAATCTCAAACACGGCCTGTAAATCGATAGATTTTTCGGCATTCATGCGATCGATTTTATATCCGCCGCCAAGATTCACCACCTCAACATCCGAGAACTCACGAACTATATCTATAGTAAGTCCTACCGCTTTTTGCCACACTTTCCAGTCACTTCCCGATCCTACATGAGTATGAATTCTAGAAATTTTGAGGTTATTTTTAGCAGCGATATCAAGGACCTCTGGTATATACTCGTGCCAGATTCCAAAAGATGCCGCCGGCCCTCCCGTATTTGTCCTATTGTTGTACCCAGAGCCAAGACCAGGGTTTATTCTCACCGCTATCGTTCTTTCAGTATTTGAAAAGGTCTTTGCAAACATCTTTAACTGTGTGAGAGAAGTACAATTGTAGATAACGCCGAGCCCAACGATCTCTTTCAATCTCTCCTCCGTAAGCGTTTCTTGGCTTGTAAGTTGTATATTTTCCAGAGCAATCCCGGCGGCAATCGCTCGTTTTACTTCCCAGTAAGAGGAGGCATCGATATGAATACCTATATTGTCCAAGATATTCAATACTGCTTTATGGGAATTTGCCTTCATCGCATAACGGACAGTGAGTCCGAAAGAGTTTGGGACAGCCAGAGCTTCTTCCGCATAACGACGGTAACTGTTTTCGTCATGGATCATGAGCGGCGTCCCATATTTCTTGGCGATCTCTATCAACCTATCGTCCGAACCGAAAGTTATTGAACTCTGTTTTTTGTAAGTCATAATATATTCCGTAAATTAGCTATTATACGAACTAGGAATAGTTTAGTATAATATACCTCCATGAACAACCTAAAATTTAAAGAGAGAGTTTTTGGAATCGTTCGCCAAATCCCAGCGGGAAAAACAATGTCGTATTCAGAAGCTGCCAAGCTCGCTGGAAACCCAAAGGCCTACCGTGCGGTCGGAAACATCATCCACGACTCTCCCTCCGACGTTCCTTGCCACCAAGTCGTAAGTAAACCAGGAAAACTTGCCGTAAATTTCGATAAAGGCGGGATAGAAAAACAAAGAGAACTTTTGGAGAAAGGAGGGGTAGTGATAAAAAAGATATGATTTTTTAAGTGAAAATTTTGTTTACCCTATCACCCTCATGTTTTTCCGGAGCTGAATCGGGAGTTTTAATGTAGAAAATCCTGTCATTTTTATAATAAATCTTCAGACCAGAATGATAATCTTCGTTAGCACTGCTTTGATTTTGAAGATTAAAAAAATCTCTTGTTATATATTCTCTAACAGAAAAGCCCAACTCTGGCCGTTCAACAACATCTCTATTTTCAGAAGACACAAAAACTATCTTCTCAAAAAAAGGTTGTATTACTTGACCTAGCCCTTTTCCTCTATTTGCTTTCTTGAGACGCAGAGATATTCCTTTTGAAGTCATGTAATAAACAGAGTCATCGGGGGTTGTCTCTAAGGGACCCTCCGATCGTCCTCCGCTACATTCAGTTGAAAACTTAGCAGTCCACATATCCAAACTGTCCAGGTACTTAGTTGTTTTTTCAATAAACTGATCGCATAATGCCCCATATTCGATTGGTTGCGCCATCATTTGTTGCGCTTCCTGATTAAATCTGGCAATATTTTCACTAAGATGTTGCTTAGTATGAACGATCTGCTGAAGCTCTTGGGCGGTAAAAGTTTCAGTACTCTGGGGCAGTGTTTCTAGTTCTTTTTCTAGCAAGTGCTTTTGATCAGATAGATCTTTCAAAATGTCTCCAAACCCTGCAGAAAAGGGTTTCTCCGAATTATTCATATTTTTTTTGAGTTAATTAAGTATATTCTAGTATAATATACCCCTATGAATAAGAAAAAATATTATCTCCTGCCTCTTGGCTGTGCGCAGAACATCTCAGATGCGGAAAGAGTGTCGACGGTTTTAGAAGAAAATAGATTTGTCATAACCTCCGACGAGTCAGAGGCGGATCTTATCTGCGTTATCGCCTGCTCGGTCCGTCAATCCGCCATCGATCGTATCTATGGCAGGTCGAAAATATGGGGAAAATACAAAAAGAAATCGCTGAAAATATTGTCCGGCTGCGTCTTGCCGAAAGATAGAAAGAAGATGGAGGAGATATTTGATGTTGTTTTTGGAATAGAAAGCCTTGAAGAACTACCAAGTCTTATTGCTCTCTCCTCTGTCATTCCCGCCGATTCGACTCTGAGGCTCACGGCTCGAAGAGTGGAGACGGGGATCCAGAGCTCAAATGGAAAAAGGCTGGATCCTCGCTGTGGCGAGGATGACAAAAAAAATTATTTCAACTACTTATCAATCCAGCCAAAGCACGGAAATACCTTCCAAGCTCTTGTTCCTATCTCAAACGGCTGCAACAATTTTTGCAGTTATTGCGCCGTTCCATACACAAGAGGCAGGGAAGTCTCGAGATCTTTTGATGAAATCGTGAATGAAGTAAAAGATTTAGTAAAAAACGGCTACAAAGAGATAACGCTTCTCGGACAGAATGTAAATTCATATGGAAATGATATAAAAGGTGGTAAAAGTTTTCTCGATCTTTTAGAAGAACTGGATAAAATCCCCGGAAAGTTTTGGATCAGATTTATTTCCAACCATCCCAAAGACTTCCCGAACGAATTAATTGAAAATTTGCCAAAGTTAGAAAAGGTAACACCTTATATTCACCTACCCCTCCAATCCGGCAGTACAAAAATACTAAAGGGGATGAACCGAAAATATACTCGAAAAGATTATCTGACACTGGTCGAAAAAATCAGGAAAAACATCCCCGATGTGGCGATCGGCACCGATACCATCGTCGGTTTCCCCGGCGAAACGGAAAAGGATTTCGAGAAATCCATCGAGGTCTTTGAAAAATCAAAGTTTGATATGGCTTATATCGCCCAATACTCACCGCGTCAAGGAACCGTTTCCGCAAGGATGAAGGATGACATATCGAAAGAAATAAAAAAACAAAGAGACAAAAAGCTAAATGAAGTTCTCAAAAAAACAGCTCTGGAAAATAACAAAAAATATGTCGGCAAAGAGGTCGAGGTCTTAGTCGAAAAAGAGTACAAAGGATTTTTATGGGGCAGAACAGGTACTTATAAGCTCGTAAAAATTGACAAAGGTCCGTCCTTTGTCAAGAAATCAGGTGAGATAATCGGAAGATTTATAAAAATAAAGATAAAATCCGCAACTCCGTGGACATTATCGGGATCTCTCCTAACAGCTAATAGCAAATAGCAAATAGCTAAAGGATATTTTAATATTTGTCTCGTATCACTTCCAAAATCTTTGGTTTTAGCTCTTCTTTTGTTTTCTCCCGCAAAAGATCGATATCTTTTAGCTCGTTTTCAAAAGTAGAGATTAGTTCTTCAAGTTGTTCTTTATTTAACTTCGGAATAGCCTCTAGCCAAGACACTCTTTCTTCCTCGGTCATCTCAGACCGCAAAATAACATCAGCAATTTTCTCTGCCTTTTCTTCCACTATTTTCTGTTCCATTCTGGATCCCTCCTTTCAAAGGAAGCCCGCTCCTCATCATCCATATTCCCTATCTCCATAATCTTTTCTGTTCCTTCTGGTTTAACTAAATTTTCTTGATTTCCATAAACATTTCTGGCGGCTTCTTCTGCAGATATCGGATTAGGACCCGCTGAACCCCCGTCGATATCTATTCCGGCTCCCATAATAGCTGCTTGTTCATCAGTTATCGGTGCTTTTTGCTCCACTTTTCCTACTGGTTTTTGTGCTTTCACTTTTGAAATATTAAGGTCTATCTTGTTTGAAGAAGATATTTCTTCGTGTCTCCTATCGATTTCTTCTCTACCCATTCCGGCATGAACCGCTGCAAAAATTCCGACAGCAACTAGAGTGCCTGCAAGAACCCTTCTTCTAGCAAATATCTCCTGCTTTTCGATTTTGTGAGTTCTAGATACTTTTTTAGCAAAATTATTGAATTCTTCCTGCGAAGCCAACCATTCCGGACCATGATTATTTTGTCTTTCGCTCATGTTTATAATTTAATTTATGTTACTATCATTATATGAAAAAAATAGAAAATAAGCAAATTATCGTAATCGCCGGTCCGACGGCTTCGGGGAAAACGATGCTTGCCATAGATATTGCGAAAGAAGTAAATGGCGAGATAATAAATGCCGACTCCCGAAGCATCTACCGCGAAATGGATATCGGCACTGGAAAACCGGCACGTCAGCTTACAGTTTACGGACTACAGACTACAGACTACTTGGTAGATGGTGTCCCCCATCATCTTTTTGATATCAAAAATCCTGATGAAGATTTTAACGTTTCTGAATTTAAAAATCTCGCTAAAGAAAAGATCACAGAAATTCAAAACAGTAAACATATCCCAATAATTGTCGGCGGGACCGGACTTTATATAGACGCCATGGTCTACGACTACAAAATGCCAAGTACAACGCCGGATAAAGCAATGAGAAAAGAGCTTGACTCTCGAGAAACAGAAGATTTATTTAAAGAATTGAAAAAGATAGATCCTGAAACAGCTAAAAAGATAGATCCGAAAAATAAAA
>PFMH01000110.1:0-2093 GCA_002785325.1 bacterium (Candidatus Howlettbacteria) CG_4_10_14_0_8_um_filter_40_9
AGCCAAGCAAACAGACACAGAAACAATCAACTACACTTACGATGTAGACTACTTAGGAACTTTAACAAACATCTCAATGAACAATCTTTCTGTTGAATACAGCTATGATGAACGGATGCGTGTGGTTAAAGAGAAAAAGACAATTCTCAATGAAACTTATGAAACACATAATTCTTACGATTCAATGGACAGAATTGTTGAATCAATTGTCCCTTCGGGTGATGAATTAGAGTTCTACTTTAATGAGCAGGGAAAAATCAAGAAAATAAATAACTATATCACCAAAGCTAACTATAATGCGTTTGATAATCCCTTAAACAGAACATATCTTAACAACAAAATAACTGAATATACTTATGATTCAGAAAATGGCAGATTAACACAAATCAAAACAGACAGCATACAGCAACTTGATTACAGTTATGATGACGTTGGCAATGTAATCTCAATTCTTGACCCAATAAACAGCAGAGACCAGTATATGTCTTATGATTATCTTGATAGACTCACAAATGTGACGATTAACGGCAGTAGCTTTGTATATTCCTACAATGAGATTGGCAATATTCTAAAGATAGTAAGGGATAATAGCAATGGGACATATTATCAGTATGGTGATAAGCCTGTCCATGCACCCTCAGAATTGATAACAGGAGAAGCTGGCATCGAGATATGGCAAGCAAAAGAGCTTTACTCAGAAGGCAAGCACAGGGTAAGAGAGTTTTACTTAGCAAATGAGATTAATGAAACAATAGAAAATGCAAATTGGACAGTAAGCTTTGGGGATGGCAACATTAATTCATATCGGAAGAAAGACTGAATTTTCTAAGTTTTACTTTAAACTGAAAGAAAAAGGAAAGCATCCTAAGAAATGCTTGGTTGCGACTGCAAGAAGGTTAGCTGTAAAGTGTTACTTTGATATGCTGAAGTGCCATGAATAATCTATATTTCTTTTTTTAGCCTTTCAATTATTGCTTTAAACTCTGGCTCATTCCTATTAAGATAATCCTTTTTGACAGTAAATCCTCGATAACTTATCTCATTTCGCAATTGTCGTAACTCATCTATCTTATCACATTCAAAATCAAAATTGGGAATTTGCTTTTTTATATAAGAAATCAAGCATAAATGGTTAGTGCAGTTAAACCCTCCTTTGTACATATGAGCAAACACCAATTCCTTGATAATGTCATAATATGCCTCTACTTTTAATGCGATAAATTTATCACTAACTTTCTTATCCCAAAACTCGAGCCGTATATTAGCCATAGAAAGCATCTGTTTTAATCTTTCATTGTCGGGAATGCCTTCAGTGATTATTCCTTGGTCAACACATTCTTTCCAGCTCATTTTCTTTGCCATTGTATCCAACCTCACAGTTTAATGAATCCATGTAATATGATTCCATTAAGGATATTATTCTTTAGTTCATCAGATAAATTACTTATCTTACTTTCAAAAAGAAGATTGATGCTTCTTTTTAATTTTTTTTCAAATTTGCTTATATCCAGCTTGCTTTCCTTTGCCTCAACAAATATATCAATATCACTTTTTTTTGTGTATGTGCCTTTTGCACAGCTACCGAAAAGTATTATTGAAGAAGGAAGTGTCTTATCTTTTATATATTCTACTAACCCAGATTGTATTATTGAAAATTTAATGGAATCTCTTTTGTATGACCTCATATTTTCACCCTCATTATTTGCATAATATGTAGGGTAGAGCGTATCATTTTTCTTTCTGATCAAATCTAGGTCATGCAATTCTTCAATATGGCTAATGACTGTTGCATGGCTTAATTTAAGCGATCTTGCGATTCCTCTAACAGAAAAGTCTTTATTAGTCTCTTGCATGAAAAGCTCGAGTATCTTGTATGTATTATTCTTAAACTGTTTATCCATCTTACCAAGTGGTTAATTAATTAACCAACTGGTCAATTAAATGACCACTAGTATATATATTTTTCTATTCTCAAGTACAAATTAGCGATAGCTATGCTAATTTGTCGTCGATAATAATGACAAGATATAAATATAACTGATACTATCAAACTTTTGAAATGAAATTATCACATATTTTCTCAACATCATTTG
>PFMH01000110.1:2408-2684 GCA_002785325.1 bacterium (Candidatus Howlettbacteria) CG_4_10_14_0_8_um_filter_40_9
ATAGCCGTTCAATTTTGAACGGTTATTTTGTGTTCGTATAGTAGCTGTTGATAGGAGGGCAAGGTTGACTTTTGGGTGAGTTTGTGCTATACTATCGGGTTCTTTGACAATTAGAGGACATTTCGAGGTCCGCCTTAGCGGGCCAAATGACAGGAGGAACGAAAGTGAAAAAAGTAGCGGTCGTTCTGCTGGTTATGGTGATGTTGGCGGGGTCTGTATGCGTATGGGGGAATAAGGATATCGCCTTGATAGATCACACGCACTCGAACGTATCTG
>PFMH01000040.1 GCA_002785325.1 bacterium (Candidatus Howlettbacteria) CG_4_10_14_0_8_um_filter_40_9
GATCATGAATGACCCGATACAAGGTCAAGGGCTGATATTCCAGAGAACTGACGGTACTCCCATTCCAATTTCCGACTACATCTTTGTAAACTAACGACGAAACCATTATAATAACTTTTGTGTTTAATAAAACGAAGAAAATAGCTCAAGGATTATATTTCAAAACATCTGTGATAGGTGTGCTTTTTTGTCTCTTACTTACACCTCTAAATATTTTGCAGGCACAAACAAATCAAGAGTTGAGAGAACAGATTTATGATTTATCAAGTATTAAATCTGTTCTTACAGACGAGGTAGCAACCTTTGATGCACAGATAACTGCCCTGCAAAGGCAACTTGCTCAAACTGAAGCAGAGTTAGCTAGTTTGATAGCGAAAATAGAAGAAACCAACCAACAAATAAGGAAAGCTGAAGACGAGCTTACAAAACAAAAGGGAATACTCGATGAAAACCTTCGGATCCTGTATGAGGAGGGGCAGACCAGTTCTATAGAAGTGGTTGCTGGGTCCGATAACTTCTCCGAGTTTATGAATAAAACAGAGTATCTAAAATCTATACAAGATGAGGTTTCTGAATCTATTGATAAAATAAAACAGCTAAAAGTTGAATTGGATACAAAGAAAAAAGAGCTAGAGATAAAAAAAACAGAACAAGTAACACTGAAAAATCAACAGGTAACCCAAAAGGCAGGACTAGACCAGCAGCGTAGCGCAAAGAATGCTAGCCTATCACAAGTAACTACAGACGAAAAAAAACTTAGAGAAGAGTTAGCAAAAAGAATGAGTGCCGGATATGCATATTGCAAGGGTGGCGGTGCTGTAATACATGCCAAGAACCCTATATTTAAATTTCCTCTAGATTGTGGCTATATTTCTCAAGGGTGGGGGAAAACTGACTTCTCTCCATTTTATAGGGCAGGTTATCACAATGGCGTTGATGTGGCGCAAGTAGCTCCCGGAACAGCTATTATGGCGATAGGTCCAGGTACAGTTTACTCATCAGGGTCATCGCCTTCGGATGGTTGGGGGAATTGGATAGTAGTTAAACATGATAGTGGCTATTATTCGCTTTATGCCCATATGATTGCTCCCACACATCTCTCGCCAGGTGATAAAGTAAATACGAGCGATGTAGTTGGAGGAATTGGAGGCTCACCTAATTGGCCAATTCACCTTCACTTTACCTTGTACACAAGTAATCCAGGAACTGGAATACCTCCATGGGGAGGAACGATAGATCCATTGGATTACATGGATATCCCTATTTCAACTGGCGGTACAGATTGGGATCCTGATTATGCCCACTAATTTGTTCTCTCATTGTGTATAAGCTGAAAATTTTAGCTCTCTTAAAGTAAAAACATAGTTCATCCCCCTCGTGCTTGACTGGGGGTTCTTGTACTGTAGAATGGTGAGGTTGGTCAAAAGCCAACATACTATGAAGGAAACAAACAGGGTAGTTTGCGATACGCGAACAAGAGGTGAAGCAGATAGATCTGCTGTTGGAGACGCAGACAAAAAACAAAAGATATTTGGGCGGATTTTTCGCCAAACTAAGATATTTAGATTCTCAGTTCTTATAACACTGCTTTTGACTGTGTGGGTTCCTTATACCCCTAAAAACGATATTACAAAAGTGCCTACAGCCGAGGCGGCTTCTGTAGGACAGTTGCAAGGTCAGTTAAACGGTCTAAATGGGCAGATAGACGCGCTGAAGAATTCTCTTGCGCAGAAAAGAAACGAAAAAGCGACTCTGGAAAATCAGATCGCCGTATTTACTATGCAGATCGATCAGCTAAACCTGCAGATACAGGCGACTGCTACGGAGATAGAAAAAACAAAGACTGAGATAGCAGAAACAGAGCAAAAGATCGCCGAGACCGAGGCAGAACTTTTAAGACAAAAGGAACTTATAAAAGAAAGTCTCAGGGTTATCTACGAAGACGGACGAGTTTCCGCAGTCGAGGTTGTCGCCAGTTCGGACGATTTCTCAGAATTTTTAAACAGAAGCCAATATCTGCAAACTGCGCAAGAAAAAGTTCAGCAAACCGCTGATAAGATCAAGATTCTCAAAGAAGAATTAGATTCGAGAAGAAAAGTATTGGAAGGCAAGAAGTCGGATTTGGATAATATGAAAAAAGAGCTTGAGGGACGACAAGCTGATCTTGCGAGTCAAAAAGCAGCGAAAGATGCCCTTTTAGCCCAGACAAACGGTCAAGAAGCAGCTTTCCAGACACAGCTGGATACTGTGAGAAATACCTTTAACTCAATTCAGTCGCAGATAGATGCCGCATCCGGCGCAATGACGTCTTATGGCAACGTAAAAAGGGGACAAACCATAGGATTACAAGGCAATACCGGCTACTCTTTCGGTTCGCATCTTCACTTTGGGGTTTACAGAGGTTCGCAGGATATTGATCCGCAACCGTATCTGGACAACGGCACATTCTCATATCCTTTAGTAAATCCAACCATAACGCAGACTTATTGGGGAATATTTAGCCACAGGGGAGTTGGTTGGCCTGGCGGTATAGACATGAGCCAATACTTCGGCGCACCTATTCGCGCGTCTGCCGACGGAACTATCATCCTAAACAGTTTTATGCCGGGCGGTTTCGGCCACTACATCATCATCGACCACGGAAACGGACTTAGGACTCTCTATGCGCATATGCAGTAA
>PFMH01000073.1 GCA_002785325.1 bacterium (Candidatus Howlettbacteria) CG_4_10_14_0_8_um_filter_40_9
CTCTCCTTCTATTAACCTATTAACCAATCAATTAGTCCGCTATTTTACCGCTGCCTCTGCTTCTTTCAGTCGAAGTGACAACAGTTTCGAGACGTGTTCGGAGTCCATAGTCACGCCGTAGAGGATGTCGGCCGTTCGCATCGTATCCCTATTGTGAGTGATGACGATAAACTGCGTACTGGCGGCAAGGGTAGACAATATTTTCAAGAAACGTTTTGTGTTCGCCTCATCAAGCGCGGCATCTACTTCGTCTAGTACGCAAAACGGGCTAGGGTTTACAGAAAGTATCGCAAAAAGAAGCGCCAGCGAAGTAAGCGTCCTTTCTCCTCCGGAAAGAGCGTTTAGATTTTTCACTTTTTTTCCCGGGGGACATGCAGTTATCTCGATCCCCATCGAACTTTCACTATTCGACCCACCTCGCTCCTCCTCCACCCCAAAGGAGTCTCCGCTTCTCTGCGACACCTTTTGGGTGTTCCCGTCGCTTGTTCCCAAATCATCTTCAACTCTCCTAATAGTCAGGTCGGCGTGACCTCCCTCGAAAAGAACTGAGAAATATTTTTTAAACTCAGTAGATATTTTCTGGAATGCAGTACCAAACTGAACTTTTATACGATCATCAAGTTCGCTGATTATTTTCCGCAAGTCTTCCTTAGCCTTATCGAGATCCGTGAGTTGTCCCGACAAATACTCATATCTTTCGCTTGACTCCTTATGCTCCTCTTTCACATCTTCGTCGATCCCGCCGATGACCGATATTTTTTGTCTAAGTTTTCGTATCTTTTCAGCAGCCTGATCTTCGTCAAGATTTTCTGGGCTAATATTTTTAAGAGCCTCGAGTCCGCCCTCAACTTCGCCAGCAATGCTCTCCTTTAAATCATCTTTTCGTGTATCATACTTGGCCGACTCCACCGCGATGTCTCTCAAAGTATAGTTGTACTGATCGATCAGCGACTGCTTTTCCCTCGTCTTTGTCCGAAGTTCTACTGTTTCCATCCCGCGTTTTCGCTCTTTTTCCTCTTCGGCACGAATATTTTCTCGAATATCTTCAATTTTTTTCTCTTCTTCTTCGAGTTTGACCTTTATATCTTGCATCTTCTTTTTCATCCCCTCAATCTTTACCTTGTTTTCCGTTTTTCCTTTGAAACTTTCAATACTTTTTTCCAAAATCCCGATCTCGCCTATGAGAAATGATTTCTGATTGTCCAGATTTGAAAGATAGGACTCGTATGAACTTATCTTGGACTTTACCTCAGATATTTTTGCAAAATGACCGTCTTTTTCGGCTGATATTTTTTCTATCTTTGCCAATACTTCACTTTGGTTGTCTTTTTTGTTCAGTCTTTTTATCTTTTCCCAAAAAGAAGTAAGGAGTTTGCCGATGTTTCTCGACTTGTCTCTCGCTTTTTGGATATCGGATATGCTTCTCGCTTTTTCCAATACTTTTATAAGATCATCTTGCTCTTTTACGAGATCGCTGTAGTCTTTTTTTAGTTTGAAGAGATTTTCATCCCCGCCATCACTGCCTTGGCGAAGCAAACTGGAGGATTCCAAAAGACGCGTTTGTATTTCAGTCATCTGCTTAAGCAAAGTGGCAAGCTCCATCTCTTCATTTTTCAAAAACTTTTCCTTTTGGGCTATCTCTTCTTCAATATTTAGAAGTTTTGCCGCCTTGGCATCTCTTTCCTCTAGCAAACGATTGCCGCTTTCAAAATTTTCCTTCTCTTCTTCGACGCGGATATTGCCGGAGAGCATGATGTATTTTTCTTTTAATGTATCTCTTTCTTCCGATACCTTTGAAACTTCATTTCTTAAACTTTCGATATTTTCGAAACTGCCTTTTTCTTCACCTTCGAGTTTTTCGAGCATACTTTCAAGCTCTTTCTCCACCTTTTCTTTTTCGTTCTGCATTTCTTTTGATTCTTTTTCTTTCTTCTGAACATAGCCGTCGAGCCGATTCCATTTGTAAGAATAATATTTGAGCAAGATGTCTTTCAGTTCTTTCTCCACCACTTCTTTTTCTTCCGCTTTCTCAACCTGCCTCTTCAGCTGTCTAAGGCGCGGCTCGAGTTCGACGAGGATATCCTTAACTCGAACTAGGTTCTGGTCGGTCGCCTCCAACTTTCTAAGTGACTGCTCTCTTTTTAGTTCGTATTGCTTCACTCCCGCCGCTTCATCGAACAATACTTTTCTCTCTTTTGCACCGTAAAAAAGCATCTGGTCTACCATTCCTTGACCGATAACGGTATAAGTCGCTTGTCCGAAACCGCACTTGGCGAGTAACTCTTGGATGTCCAAAAGCCGAACCTTCGACCCGTTTATCCTGTATTCATTTTCACCGCTTCGATAGAGACGTCTCGAGAACGCCACTTCCGTAAAGTCGATCTTTAAGCTTTTATTGGCATTATCTAAAACAAGGACAACTTCAGAGTACGATCCTTTTGATTTTTTTTCACTGCCGGAAAAGATAACGTCTTCACTTTTTTTAGACCGAAGCAGTTTGTAGCTCTGCTCTCCCAAAACCCAACGGATAGCATCAGCAACATTGGACTTTCCCGAACCGTTTGGTCCAACGACAGAAGTAATCTTGGCTTCTTTCCCGCCAATACAAAA
>PFMH01000015.1 GCA_002785325.1 bacterium (Candidatus Howlettbacteria) CG_4_10_14_0_8_um_filter_40_9
TAAAGCGCAAATTGTGATAAACAATTTTAGTCTCTATCCGGACCAAATCAAGCGAGAAAAGCTAAAGAAGAAACTTAAAAACGCAAAGAAAAAGAATCGTATACAGAAGCTGGATATCAAAGAAGAACATTGGTTTTTATTCCACTTAGATACCATCGTCTTCTACTATGATCATCTAAAAAGATATGTCTTAACCGCCACCGATCATCATGGGAAGATTGCTTACGCCAGAATGTACGCTGCCAAATCCAGCAAATCCGCTAAAGACTTCCTGTACCGCCTCCATTACCTGATAGACGCCCCTATCGCCAACATCCAGACCGATAACGGCAGTGAGTTCTATGACCAGTTTGAGGAAGCCCTAAAAGATCTCGACATAGCCCACTGGTTCTCTAGAGCCAGAACTCCGGAAGATAATGCCGTTGCCGAAAGATTCAATCAAACTATTCAAGTAGAGTGGATCAATGACGATAACTTTACCACTGATGTTAGAAGATTTAACACCGAATTAACCGAATGGCTGATCGAATACAATTTTGTCAGACCGCACCAATCACTTGACTATATGAACCCCTTTGAGTACCTTGAATATATACTAACTAAACAGCGAAAGTTGTTACCGATGTACTCAGCCAGCATAGCAAGTATACACGCTAATTTTTTGTTGCTATAATATTATTATGAAAAAATTCTTAGCAATATTTTTCGCAAAAATGGCGATGTTTTTTTCGAGAACATTGAAAAAGGGCGGAGGGACGGCGCTTCCCGGCCTTATCGCGCAGAAGATAGATAAGGATATACTCTCAAAACTTGTCAAAAATCTGAAAGACGGAGTAGTTATAATCACCGGAACAAACGGCAAAACCACCACTGCAAAGATGGCATGCGACATACTCGCAAACGCCGGTCTCGACATAGTCTCAAACCAGTCTGGTTCAAATCTTAGCCGCGGTCTGATCTCAGCCCTTATAGCCAGATCAAATCTGACAGGAAGCACCACGAAAGGAGATCTTGCTGTTTTTGAGATTGATGAGGCTACAATGCCTGAAGCCGTTCCCATGCTTTCCCCCAGATATATCATAGTCACAAATATCTTTCGCGATCAGCTCGACAGATACGGCGAAGTAGACAAGACCGCGGAGCTCATCGGAAATTCCCTCCGAACTGCTCCAAAAGATTCTACAGTTATCCTAAACGCCGATGATCCGATGGTCGCATCTCTTGCCAGCTATCACGAAAACACCGCTTTTTTTGGTCTAGAAGATTCGGGGCTAAAAACCGAATCTAAGCTAGCCATCGACAACAAGGATTGTCTTCTTTGCGGAGCAGAACTTGATTTTGAATACCGGTACTTCGGTCATCTGGGTAAATACAAATGTTCGTCTTGTACATTTAAAAGACCAAAGCCGGAAAATACCGTCTATAAGGCGGAACTAAATCCAGAGAATTCTATAATTTCCCTTCATACATCAAAAAAAGAAAATATCGATCTTACTCTCAGTATCCCTGGAGTCTACAACATCTACAACGCTTTGGCTGCTACATCGCTCTCATCAATCCTCGGCGCCAATAGCGAGCAGATAAAGTATGGTTTGGAAAATTTCACCGCTGCTTGGGGCAGGATGGAAAAGATCCAAGTCAAAGATAAATATATTTTTCTCCTTCTGGTCAAAAATCCTACAGGATTCAATGAGTCTTTAAGAAGTTTTATAAATGCGAAAGAAAAAAAGAATTTCCTTTTAGCACTCAATGACAACTTTGCGGACGGCACCGATATCTCTTGGATCTGGGATTCGGAACTTGAGTTGCTTAAAGATAAAGAAAATTCCATTATCTGCTCCGGTATCAGAGCCGAAGACATGGCGCTAAGGCTCAAATATGCCGAACTCGATTCTAAGAATATCGTAATAGAAAAAGATCTGAAAAAAGCGCTGGATATAGGTTTAAGCTCCGTTTCGACCGGTGAAACTTTATATATTTTCCCCACGTATACCGCTATGATGGAGATAAGAAATGTATTGGTAAAAGCCGGCTATACCGAAGACTTTTGGCAACCGCCAGGCGCTTAGAAACAATACCCAATTAACAATTAACAATTTCCAATTAAATTCCAATGACCAAAATATATAAGTTTAAAATATTTAAAAATTATAATTTAGATATTATTTAGAAATTAGAAATTCGATATTAGAAATTAACAAAAAGAGTATTTTAATCAGTTAAAATTCAGAGAGGAAAATGCTGTGAAATATAAAATAAAAATTCTTCACCTATATCCCGATGCAATGAATCTCTACGGCGATTATGGCAATATCTTGACGCTTAAAAAAAGATGCGAGTGGAGAGGTATCGGTGTCGAAGTAGAGGAAATAAGTGTCGGAGATAAAGCGCATTTTGAAGATATCGATCTGATCTTTCTTGGCGGCGGACAAGACAGGGGACAATCCCATATCGCTTCCGACCTCCAGATGAGAGCACCGAAAATAAAGGAAGAGATAGAAAAAGGAATGGTTGCACTGACTGTTTGCGGAGGTTTCCAACTTTTCGGAAAATATTTTAAAACCGCTACTGGAGAGAATATTCCCGGCATAGGTGTATTTGATGCTTGGACGGAGGCAGGAAGCAAAAGGCTTATCGGAAACGTGATCGTGGATTGCAGGAAAACTTCCTCCGACTGGGTCCTCAGCGAACATTTCAATTCACAAGAAACTCTTCATACAACATTAGTCGGGTTTGAAAATCATAGCGGAAGAACTTTCTTGGGGCAAAATACGAAACCGCTAGGACAGATCATAAAAGGACTTGGTAATATCGGGGACGGAAGTTTCGAAGGCGCCGTTTATAAAAATGCGTTCGGTACCTACTTGCATGGTCCGATCCTACCGAAAAACCCATGGTTCGCCGACCACCTCATCATCTCGGCTTTGAAAAGAAGATATGATACTTATATAGAGCTTAAACCTCTAGATGATGGACTTGAGAAAATGGCTCACGAATTTGCAAAGATCAGGGCTCACAACTCAAAAAGCGCCAGTATATAGAAAATTAAAAGTTTAAAGTTAACAATTAAAATTTTATGATCGGATATGAATTCTCCAATCTAAAGGAATTCAAGAAGCTAAAATGTTTTGTGACCGACGGGCTGGATGGATTTAGCCAGCCGCCTTACGATTCCTTAAATCTAGGACTTCACATAAATGACAAAATGGATTCCGTACTTAAGAATAGAGAGAAGGCAGTCGATCATCTTGGATATATGCTAAGCGACCTAGTTGTTATGGACTTGGTTCATGGCTCTAATGTCGAAATAATTGAAAATAAGGATAAAGGACGAGGATCAGACTCTATAAAAAATGCTATTCCCGAAACAGATGCCATGGTCACAAACGAAAAAGATGTTGTCCTCTCGGTTTTCGTTGCTGATTGTATCCCAGCTATTATCTACGACCCGGAAAACCATGTCATAGCAACAATCCACGGAGGATGGAAACCTCTAGCCGGAAATATTACTGCAAAAACAATAGACAAGATGGTCAGTGTCTTCGGCTCTAATCCTAATAAATTAGTAGTCGGTGTAGGTCCCGCGGTTTGCGGTAAGTGCTATGATGTTTATGAAAATGTCGCAAACGAAATAAAAGAAGCTTTTCCAAATTTTGCAAAAGAGGTTCTAATTAAAAATAAAGGTAGAATATACTTGGATATCCAAAAACTTATGAGGCTTCAGCTTGAGGATAAGGGTGTCAAAAATATAGAAACATCCGAGATCTGTACTTTTGAGAATAAAGATTTTTATTCTTATAGAAGAGACAAAGAAACTGGCAGATTTGGGATTTTTGCGGTCTTAGAATAATTTTGTATACTTACTTTTATATTTTTTGTTGATTATAATGTTTATAGATATACCCCTAACCACTAAATTCTAATCACTCACGCATTTCGCACTTTGCAAACTACACTTAATTTATTCTTCGAGCGGTGTCGAGAAGTACATTATTATCACATTGAGGCAATTCTCCACAAGGTCGAATAATATTAAAGTGCGAAATGCGTGTCCCTAATCCCTAATCCCTAACCACTAAAAATGATTTCAAAAGTAAATTCGGCTGCAGTTTTGGGTCTTGAAGCCCAGCCGGTCGAGGTAGAAGTAGATATATCAGACGGGCTTCCAACTCTGACCATCGTCGGCCTTCCGGATAAAGCCGTTGAGGAGTCAAAGGAAAGGGTTCGTTCGGCGATCAAAAACTCCGATGCGAAGTTCCCCACAAAGAGGATCATCGTAAATCTTGCTCCGGCTGATCTAAAGAAAGAAGGCCCGGCTTATGACCTGCCTATCGCGGTAGGCATACTTTTGGCCCACGAACAGATCTCTTTTGATCCGAAAAAGGTTTTAATATTGGGAGAACTTGCTCTAAACGGCGCTCTCCGCCACACAAACGGTATTCTCCCGATGGTTTCTATGGCAAAGGAAAAGGGGTACGAGGAGGTTTTTCTGCCAGAGACCAACTCTAAAGAAGCGACAATCATAGAAGGCATAAAGATCATACCTGTTAAAAATCTAAAAGGTCTTATACGGCACTTGAGATCAGAAAAAATGATCCAAAAAAAAGAGAAGTTTGATTTTGATTCATATTTTAATATTGAAAAAGATTTTGATTTTGATTTGGCCTATATCAAAGGCCAGGAACACGCCAAAAGAGCGATGGAGATCGCCGCCTCGGGATCTCATAATATCCTCATGAGCGGGCCTCCGGGTTCCGGAAAAACGATGTTGGCAAAAGCATTTTCTTCTATACTTCCTAAGATGACTCTCGATGAAGCAGTGGAGGTCACCAAGATTTATTCCATAGCGGGAGTACTTCCAAAAAATACTCCGCTAATTACAGAGAGGCCGATCAGAAGCCCTCATCATACGTCATCGGATATCGCTCTTATCGGTGGTGGAAAATGGCCGAGACCGGGAGAAATATCTCTGGCCCACAGAGGTGTGTTGTTTTTGGACGAACTACCGGAATTCCCCCGTTTTGTTCTGGAAGTTTTGAGGCAACCGCTCGAAGATAATACTATAACTATCTCAAGAGCTAGCGGTTCACTAACATTCCCTGCCAAGTTTATACTTATCGCCGCCCAAAACCCTTGTCCTTGCGGGTTTTTGACGGATGACAGCCGAAACTGCGTTTGTTCTCCCACTCAAGTTCTGCATTATCACAAGAAAGTTTCTGGTCCGCTGATGGATAGGATCGATCTTCACATCGAAGTTCCCAGGCTCAAATACGAAAATCTGGCATCGGAAAAAGTCGCTGAAGAGTCGAAAAAAGTGAAAGAAAGAGTTGAAAAAGCGAGAGTAACACAACAAAAAAGATTTGAGAACTCGAAAACCATAACCAACTCAGAGATGACATCTCCGGAGATGAAAATCCACTGCGCCATAGACGAAGAAAGCGGCAATCTTTTGAGAACCGCCGTAAACCAACTGGGACTTTCCGCCAGATCATTCAATAAAATACTCAAAATATCGAGAACTATAGCAGATCTCGAGGATTCAGAAAAGATCCAAACTAAACATATTGCCGAAGCCATCCAATACAGACCCAGGGAAAAGACTTTTTGATAATCTCTGCTAGTTTTCACTCCTGCTTTTTCTGTCATTCTGGCTTGTTTACACGCCCGAAGCAATGCGGAGGAGGGTCCAGAATCAATATTTCTTTTCCACTTTTTGACGCCAAAAACTGGAGGAAAAAGCGACCCATTCGACTTCGCTCAGGGCAGGCTAACAGATTCTCAAAACCTGCCCGAAATGAATTCATTCAGGCGGGCGTCACAACCTTCATTCACTCAAGTTTGAAAAATGACAACCCGTCCGAAACTGATTCATCCGGGCGGACAAGCGTGAAACCCGGAGTCATCTTTTCATACCTGCCTCGACTTGACGTCGAGTCAAGGCAGGCGTTCGTTCATCTTCATCCTCTCTTTGCTCACCGATAGTCGGGACCTAGTCAAACGACTATTACGGATAGCCGCCTATGGCTGGTGAAAAATTAGCACCACAAGTTGATAAATCCCAGTTGATTTTTCTGTTCTTGTTGTGCAATAATGTAGACACTAAGGAGGGAGAATGGCAAAAATACCGGTCATAAAAACCGTTAATCTTACAAGAACTTACATGCTCGGCAAGATCGAGGTTGATGCACTCACAAATATCAATCTCGAGATCTACTCCGGGGAATTTATTTTATTTTTCGGGCCCTCTGGTTGCGGAAAGTCTACGCTCATGAGCCTTATCGCCGGACTTCAGAAACCATCCAGCGGAAAAGTTCTTGTCCGAGGAGAAGATCTGGCTACCCTCGACGCCGACGGCCTAGCAAAGTACAGGAGAAGCAAGATAGGCATGGTCTTTCAGAATTTCAACCTGATAACTAGTATGAACGTTATAGAAAATATTGCTCTTCCTCTCTCTTTCGCGCAGATATCCAAAAAACAAAGGGTACAGAGAGCGGAGAACCTTTTGGAGGTTGTTGGTCTAAAAGAGTACAAACATCATACTCCATCAGAACTTTCCGGAGGACAACAACAGAGGATAGCTATCGCTAGAAGCCTTGTTACAAACCCTTGGATTATGCTCGCAGACGAACCGACAGGAAATCTTGACTCCAAGTCTTCCAACGAAGTGATGCGCCTCCTAATATCCCTAAACAGGAAATCAAAAAGAACGGTTATCTTGATCACTCACAACCCGGACTATGTAGAATATGCTGATCGGGTTTTCTACATGAGAGACGGGAAAATATTAAAGATAAAAGTAAATCCAAAAACCAAGTCAAAAAAATCGATGGAAGATGAAGATATTAAAACATTGGAGAAGGTACCCGAAAAGGCTATTGAAAAGTATGAAGATATAGACGAAGGGAATGTAGAGACAACAACAGATGAAAAAGATATTGCTACTGAGACAGATAAAGAAGATATTGCCGAGACTGAAAAAAGCGAAGATACAAAAACAGATAATCCAAAAAAAGATAAGGAGGCGGTCAAATGAAATACATAGACGTCCTCAGAATGTCTTTCGGGAATCTCCGAAGAAATAAGCTTAGAACTTTTCTTACCGTTACGGGCGTGGTTGTCGGTATCGGCGCTATCGTCTTTCTTGTTTCTTTGGGATTCGGTCTGCAGGAACTAGCAGTCAGTAAAGTGGCCAATCTGGAAGCCCTGACTCTTATAACAGTAAACTCCGGCAGCGGTGCCGACACTGCCTTGAACGAAACAGCGGTTAAAAAATTTGAAGTTATAAATAATGTAAATTTGGTAAGCCCTATCCTAAGTACGCCCGCCCAAATAAAAAATGGTGAGAAAAGCGCCGACACTGTGGTTTATGGCATAAATCCGGCCTTTATAGGACTTGAAGACGTAAAACCAAAATGGGGCGAAAATATCAGCGAAAAAGATGAGAAAGGCGTTATCTTATCCCAAGCGGTTGTAAAGGGAATGGAGATTGACGACCCAACCCAAATTATCAGGAAAGAGCTCAACTTCAATCTTATCCAACTAGACGACTCAGGAAATATAAAAAATGCCGAAGGCACAAACGTTAGTTTAAAAGTTACAGGAGTTACGAGTGAAGACAAAACAAAATACTCATATGCAAATATAAACATCTTAAAAGGAATGGATGGGAAAAAATATAACTCGGTAAAGGTACAAGTTAAAAAAAGGAACGATCTGGCTGATGTCAGAAAAGCTATCGAGAGCATGGGGTATCCGACCACCTCTATAAAAGATACGGTCGACCAGATAGACAAAGCCTTTGTTGTCATAAAGTCTGTTTTGGGAGGATTTGGATTTGTCGCCCTCTTCGTCGCCGCTATCGGGATATTTAATACCATGACCATCTCTCTTCTAGAAAGAACTCATGAGATCGGGATCATGAAGGCGATAGGGGCTAGAAACAAGGATGTTTCCCGTATCTTTACCGCTGAGGCTTCCATCATCGGGCTCATGGGAGGATTTTCCGGAGTTTTTGCCGGATGGTTGGGTGGCGCTGTGATAAACAGCTTAGCGAACTATATGGCAACACAGGTAGGCGGAGAACAAAACCATTTTTTCTCCACTCCGCTTTGGTTCGGCGCGGGAGTTGTTACTTTTGCTTTTCTAGTAAGCACCATTTCCGGTATCTATCCTGCCAAGAGGGCGGCGCGCCTCGATCCTTTGGAAGCTTTGAGATATGAATAAGTTGCTAAGTCGGAAAGTTTTTAAGTTACTAAGTTTAATCTAAAGTTAAAAAGTTTCACCCCAAGGCTAATCCGGCGGGCGGAAAAAATGGAGGAATAAAGATGGATAAAGAAAAAGAAGAAAATGAGGAAGAAGAAGTAAGTTCGATTAGAGAAGACGATAAAGAAGAAACCGAGACACCGGAGGAAAAGGAAGAAGTGATCGAAGCTAAAGAGGTAGCAAAACCGCGAAAAAAAGGGAAATCAAGGCTTATACTTTTCATCATCTTGCTAGTCCTTGCTGTTCTGCTTTCTGGAGGCGGTATTTACCTTTGGCAAAAAAATAAAAATAAGGCTAAACAAACTACCGAAATGACAGCGCCTCCGAAAGAAGAAACCGAGAAAACAGAGGAATCGAAAGAGGAATCAAACGTAGTCTATGTAAGCTCTCAAATAGGCTTAAATATGCGAAAAACCGCCAGTTTAACAGCTGAGATCATTACAGTCTTAAAGTACGGTACAAAACTCACAATCGAAAAAGAGGAAGGATCTTTCTACCTAGGCAAAGACGGAAGCGGCAATGAGGGATATTTTGCCAAGGAGTTTACTTCAAAAACCGACCCCTTGTCAGAGTGGATAACATACAACGGCAAGAACTATGCAGTAAAATATCCGAAAGATTGGCTGAAAAAAACTTGCGAAGATAGCGCTTCCACTGGATTTGGACCAGACGAAGTCAGTCTTCAGCTCTGCAACAGCGAAAAATTTGCGCTTATAACCATGACAACTATGGAGGGAACAAAGGCGGAATATATAGCCGATACAAAATCCGGTCTTGATACATTCACAGAATCAAACATCACAGTATCCGGAACCGCCGCCATGAGACTGGAAGGGAAAACAAAAGGAGGTGAGGTGGGACCCCAAGCAGGTTCAACTTCTATCTCAGTAGTGCTTGAGTCCGGCTCTGATATCGTTGTCTTAAGCTATATACAAAGTCCTTCCGGAACCGACTACTCCGATATTTTCGATCTAATAGTTGAGAACTTCTCACTAGCGGGATAATAAAAAAAATTTCTAATTTCTAATTTCTAATTTCTAAAAAGATCTTATCAATATTTTTCTGGTAAAATATCATCATGAGTATCGTAGAAACAATCAGAATCTTTGTTGAGAATGAATCTAAAAAACCGACGAGCAAGTACGGTTACGAACCGTATGAATTCCATTTTGTCCCCATGGTCAGATATGCAGAAGAATTAGCCGAAGAGCTCGGAGCAGATAAAGAGATTGTAGCATTATCAGGATGGTTGCACGACATTGGTTCGCTGGTTGACGATAGAGATAATCACCATATCACAGGCGCAGAGATCGCAGAGGAAAAATTGCGCGAGCTAAACTATCCCGAAGATAGGATAGAACGGGTTAAAAAATGTATTTTAAACCACCGCGGTTCGATAGATAATAATCGTGATAGCTTAGAAGAGAAAATCATTGCTGAAGCTGATATCATAAGTAATTTTGACGACATAACGGGGTTATTTCAAGCCGCCTTAGTTTATGAAGGACTAAATCGAGGAGAAGCAAAAGAGGCCGTTAGAAAGAAGCTAGAAAACAAGTACAAACAATTGAATTTTGATAAGTCCAGAGAAATAATAAAACCAAAATACGAAGCGGCTATGCTGCTGTTTTCATAACTATATATTTTTTCCATGCTCAAAAATAAATGGTACTCAAAAATCACAATCTATATCCATGATATAATCTTCTTATAAAAGGATTTGACGCAATTATCTTTGACTTTGTCGGCATGTTGATCAAGAAAAGAGATAATTATATACCAAATAAATTGATAGATACGGCAGATACAATCATTGGTAGCGTCACTGATGACATTTTGTTCGCGAAAAGAATAAAAGAAAATTTTAATTTAAATGATGACGAGTTCAATATTCTAATAAAAAATATTGTGAATAAATACGAAGATTATAAACCTTTATGGAATGCTTTAGAAAAACTTAAGGAGGAATATAAACTCGTGATTATTAATAACGGAACTGCTCTTACATTACCTTTGTTTAAGAAGAATTTCCCGATAAATAATATCTTTGAGCTTTTCGTTTCCTCTGCGATTGAAGGGATGAGGAAACCAGATAAAAAGATATATCTACTAACAACATCAAAACTTGGAATAAAACCTGAAAGATGTCTATTTATGGACGATAATAAAGAAAATATCGAAACAGCAAAAAAACTGGGGATGAAAACTATTTATTGGGAAAATCACAATAGGGGGTTTGCTGAATTTAAGAAACTTCTAAATATAAAATAAATTTTGAGAGCTAGTTATCCGCTCTCTAGAATTTTCTGTCTTTTGATACAATGACCTTCAGTTTTTTGTCGGCCAATGAGATCGTCACCGGCGTTTCGCATATGACTTGACCGTCGGCAGTCAGAGGAAGCGGTTTTTTTGTCTCTATCTTTACTTTTTTTGTTCTAAAAACTGAGATCCTAGAAAGATCATCTATCTCATTACCCGGTTTAGAGCTCGAATATCTCACAATCTTTGAAAAAGGAAGTTTGCTAAGAAGGATTACGTCCAAAAGATTATCTTGAGGCTTTGACTTATGAGGTATAATATTAAAAAATTTTCCGTTCGATATCGTTACATTGAAACACTCCGCTTCTACGGAAAAGCCTTCATCAAAGGTCAATTTCACTGGTATCATCTTGAAATTCATCGCTTGTTTCATCATATTCAGTCCGAATTTCAATTTTGAAAGAGGACCTGATTTGGGACTCATATTTTCTAAAAGAAATGTGTTGAACCCCAAGCTGGCATTTGTAACAAAAAGTTTATCTTCTACCAAACCCAAATCTAAAATCTCCGTTTTGCGAGCGGCGAGTATATTGCATGCCGCTTGCCAATCCGGTATGCCTAATGTTTGAGCTAACTCATTTGTTGCTCCCAAAGGTATGATTCCTAAAGCAACATTGGATCTATCTATACCGTTTATTGCCTCATGGATAGTCCCATCGCCGCCTACGGCCACAATG
>PFMH01000116.1 GCA_002785325.1 bacterium (Candidatus Howlettbacteria) CG_4_10_14_0_8_um_filter_40_9
TGAGAAAAGACAGGAAGATAAAACTTGTATTTTATCTGCTTTTTATGGGAAAACAGCCACCAAAAAAACGCAATTAGACCAAAATAACCATGTTATTTCAATCAAGAAACCAAATCTACCGTTTTTTTATTCGCAAACCCCTCAATATTCTCAACTGTCGTATCGAGGATTCGTTTCAAAGCCTCCTCACTATTGAAAGCATTATGTGGGGTAATGATCACGCGGTCATCGTGGATCAGAATATGATCTTCAAGGGCTGTTTTTAGTTTTTTTTTGCTGAAATTCTTAGAAAGAAGCTGCTTTTCTTCCTTGACCATGATCTCTTCTTCCAAAACGTCTAGTCCTACTCCGCTTAAAATGCCCCTGTTCAGTCCTTCGAGAAGCGCTTTTGTTTCTATAAGCCCTCCGCGTGCAGTGTTTACCAGAAGCGCACCTTTTTTGATTGATTTAATATTTTTAGAATTTATAAGATGATGTGTTTTTTTATTATAAGGAGCATGTAGAGTGATGATATCTGAGTTTTGAAGAAGTTCTTTTAAATTTTTTGCATATTCAAAACCCATTTTCTTAGCGGCTTTTATATCCGGAAAGGCATCTAAAGCAAGAATTTTCATCTCAAAACCTTTTGCCATCCTGATAACATGTCTGCCGATATGGCCGGTGCCGATAACGCCGAGCGTTTTTCCTTTCAGATCAAATCCGCGGAGGCCATCGTAGGAAAAATCTTCTTTTTTTGTCCGCTCGACAGACTGCGGAATCTTCCTGGAAAGTGAGAGGATCAGGGAAAATGTATGCTCAGCTACAGTATTCTCGCCGTAAAAAGGGACATTGGAAACCTGAATGTTTCTTTTTTTACACTCGGTAATGTCGATATGATCGAAGCCCGTCGACATGGTGGTTATGAATCTCAGATTTGGGAGTTTATCTAGAATCTTTTTGTTTATTTGCGAATAAATAAAGACGCCGATCCCTTCGACATCTTTATAATTATCCGAATTCGTTTCGTCCAAATGCTCTGTGCTATAGGAAGCATCGAAAGTTTTTCCGAATCTCTTTTTTAAGTATTCTGTTTCCCAGCCTTCAAGCTCAAAAAAAGCAAATTTCATAACACTACCAATTACTAATAAATACGAATTTACAAATACCTTTTAGATGTCTTTTCGTTATTCGTACATTCGTTTCAATTCGTACATTAGTAGGAAATAGCACCTCGGTGCTATTCGTGTCTTCTATGCAATCTTACGTTCTGTATTCTCTCGTCTTCCTCGCTCTCATCGTATGAAACCTCAAGCTCCGTCTCTCTGTCCAAATAAAAATGACCGCAGGCAAGACAAGTACATGCTACAAAATAAATGAGAACTTGTGCTGTGATAAGAAAGGAGGTGTCCATAACTATATATTAGCACAAATCAAAAATGTTTTTTAGAACGGGACTGAATGAGGCAATTTTAAAAGCTTATGACCTTGCTGCCCTAGCTCTTTGGGTAGCATCGAGTATTTTCTTTCGAAGCCGTATGCCCTTTGGAGTAATCTCTAGAAACTCATCGTCTTCGAGAAAATCGAGACTTTGTTCTAGAGTTAAAACAGTCGGTGGAGTTAAGACCAGCGCATCATCAGCTCCAGAGGAACGCATATTTGAAAGCTTCTTTTCCTTTGTGACATTTACGTCAAGATCATTATCTCGCGAATGAAGCCCGACGATCATTCCCTTATATACCGCAGTTTGAGGGGGGATAAAAAGCGTTCCTCTTTCCTGGGCGTTGTTCAGCCCATAAGCTATCGACTTACCGCTTTCGGAAGCGATAAGGACGCCTCTTCTCAGCCTAGGAAGTGCTACTCCTTTGGGCTGGAATTTCATAAACATCGAGTTCATAATGGCAGTACCGCGGGTCAAGTTCGTAAGCTGGCTTCGAAGTCCTAATATCCCTCTTGTCGTTACTTCAAATATCAGTCTTATGGTTCCGTCAGAGTTGTCTTCCTGTCCCACTTGGTTGGCTTTTCTTTTTCCAAGCTCCGATATCACGACTCCGGCATATTCGGGCGCTACATCCACTGTGAGCTCCTCTAACGGCTCACATTCTTTGCCTTCTACCATTTTCGTGATAACCTGTGGTTTTCCGACTTGAAGCTCATATCCTTCTCTCCTCAAAGTTTCCAAAAATACGGAAAGGTGCAGCTCGCCTCTTCCTGAAAGGATGAAGTCTCCGGCTGCTCCCATCTCCATCTTTAGGGAAACATTGGTCTCGAGCTCTTTTTCTATCCTGGCCAGTATCTGTCGGCTAGTAACGAAATCTCCTTCTCTTCCCGCGAACGGTGAAGTATTGGCAGAGACACTCATCTTCAGAGTCGGCTCTTCAATATTTATCGTAGGAAGAGCAATAAGATCGTCACCTATCCCAATCGTTTCACCGATGCCGGCATTTTTAATACCGGTAAGAGAGACGATATCTCCCGCTTCGGCCTTTTGGGACTCTACCCTCTTCAGTCCTTGACTCAGATAAACTTTGTCAACTCTGGACTGCTCTTTTCCACCGTCTTTTTTGATCAATGTGATGGTGTCGCCGGGGCTGATGCCTCCCTGTTTTATCTTCCCAATGGCGTATTTGCCCTGATAAGTATCACTGTCCAGAGCTGATACCAGCATCAGGAATGATTTCCCCGTGTCTATCTCCGGCGCTGGAACGTATTCGAGTATCGCATCGAAAACAGGGTCCAGGTCGGCTGTCTCTCTGAAGCTCCCTGGCATCTCTCTCCATGCCTTCCCTTCTCTGCTGACTGCATAAAGTATGGGGAAGTCCAGCTGGTCAGTGTCGGTGGCTAGATCGAGGAAGAGATCATGAGTTCTTTCGATCACTTCATCGACTCGGGCATTGTCTTTGTCGATCTTGTTTATAACGACAATAATTTTGAGGTTTAGCTCGAGCGCCTTTTTCAAAACGAATTTTGTCTGAGGCATCGGTCCCTCCTGCGCATCGATGACGAGGATAGCACCGTCGGCCATATTCAAAGTTCGTTCTACCTCACCGCCAAAATCGGCATGGCCGGGAGTGTCGATAATATTTATCTTCGTATCTTTATAGTTTACGGCTGTGTTTTTGGCGAGAATCGTGATCCCTCGCTCCTTTTCCTGATCGTTCGAGTCCATGATGAGTTCCTGTGTAAAAGCAGCTTCGTTTTCTCGGAAAGTTTTGGACTGCTTCAAGAGACCATCTACGAGGGTGGTCTTTCCGTGGTCTACGTGAGCGATAATGGCGACGTTTCTAAGATTCATACTTTAGTGGTTAGAGATTAGAGGTTAGTGATTAGTGGGAAAATATTTAAAAATGACCCCGCAGGTCAACCAGATAATGATACCAGATCTGAGGTGATTTAGCAATGATTTAGAAAAACAGACTAGAAACACTTGCACGATCGGAATATTTATGCTATACTTTCTGTAACAAAACAATTGTTCTAATAGATTTCCGAAAATAATTGATAAATTTCGACGTTCTATTGCAGCAATTCGAAATTTATTAATTTTAAGACCCTATTTAAAAAACTCGTCATGAGATTTTTAAACAGGGTTCAATGCTCGTTTTTCGGGCAAGAAGGAAATCATGCAACAAACAAGACATTTTAGTCCTCAAAAACTAAAAAACAAAAGCTACAGCAAACAAGGATGGCAGAAAAGATCGGGGTCGAACTCGAAATTCGGCTCAGGAAACAGAGCACCAAGAAAAAGGTTCGGTGAAAACATCGACATTTCCAGATTCATCAAAAAGGCTTCGGAAAATGTACAAGAAAAAGCCATCGAGATCACTCATACTTTCCAAGACTTCAACTTTTGCGAACCACTAAAGCAGAATCTGGACAAAAGGGAATATAAAACACCGACTCCGATTCAGGACCAAGCGATCAGCCTCATGCTTGAAGGCAGAGACATGATCGGTCTTGCGAATACCGGTACGGGAAAAACGGCCGCTTTTCTTTTGCCATTAATTGAAAAAGTATATAAAGATAGATCTCAAAAAGTTCTGATCATCGTTCCGACGCGAGAGCTCGCTCTTCAGATCGAAAACGAATATCACCAATTTTCATGGGGAATGAAAATATTTTCCGCTGTTTGCGTTGGCGGAGCTCCGATATACAGACAAATTCAAAATCTGAACAGACGACCGAACTTTGTCATCGGGACACCGGGAAGACTCAAGGATCTTAGCAAACGGGGTAATCTGAAGCTAAATGGGTTCCAAAATGTAGTTCTTGATGAGGCAGACCGTATGCTAGATATGGGATTTATCGAAGATATAAAGATGATGCTTACGCAACTGCCTAAAGAAAGACAATCTCTTTTCTTCTCCGCTACTTTACCCATAAAAATCAAAGGTCTGGTCAGTCAGTTTTCTTCTAATCCTGCTACGATAGAGGTAAAGACTGGAGAAACAACTAAAAATGTCGAACAAGACATCGTAAGAGTGGATCGATCAGGAAAATTTGATAAACTTCACGAGATACTTTCTCGATCAGAAGTCAGTAAAGCGCTGATCTTTGTAGAAACCAAAAGAGAAGTCGACAAGATAACAACAGACCTCTCCCGAAAAGGCCACAAAGTTGACTCTATCCATGGCGACAAAAGACAAAGCCAGAGGCAAAGAGCTCTTGGCCTTTTCAAAAATGACTCGATAAACATCCTTGTCGCGACAGATGTCGCTGCCCGAGGCCTAGACATAAAAGAAGTCTCCCACGTCATAAACTACACCATTCCACAGACATTTGACGACTACGTGCATCGCATCGGCCGAACCGGCAGAGGTGACTGCAAGGGGTTTGCCTACACTTTTGTGGGGTAATGATCTAATGCCATATCCCGACTATCGGTGAGCAAAGAGAGGATGAAGATGAACGAATATATGAAAAGATGACTTCCGGGATCGGCTTGTTGTCATTTTTCATACTTGAGTGAATCAAAATCCGACCACTTTGCGAGTCCGTCTAGTCGGCAGTTTTTGCTCCGCTTTTTGCTGTCAAAAAGTGGAAAAGAGAATAATCGATTCTGGTCAAGCCAGAATGACAAAAGAATTGCTACGCTTTAAACGCACACTCCCGTTAGAAACGAGCAGTTTTTACTTGGAATAATATAGTTCAGCATCCAGCCAGCTATCGAGCTGGTTTTTTGCATTTACGTATCCGCTATAATCGATTGTCTCTCCTTTATGGATCCCCAGATGGAGATGTTTTCTTTCAAAACTGGATTCACTGGAATCAGCCGGCGCTAAGATACCTATCCTTTGTCCCTTTTTGATATCGGTATTCGTTTTTGGCAAAGATGCTAAAGCTAGATGCCCGTAAAGAACGGTAACTTTCTGGCCGTCGATACTGCAGTTTTGGATCAGGAGTCCGCCGTAGCCGGAAACATGGCCGCTCGATATCGCCTTTCCCTCACAAATAGCTGAGATCGCTATCTCTTTATCTTGTTCTTCGGAAAATGTCTCAAAATCCGTTCCGGTATGATAACCTTGGAATTTTTCCGGCTGAACCGGCGAATTTTGCGATGTGATATATATCCCAAAAGGTTTTTTTGTTATCCTTTCCTTTGCATCCGGGAGCGGAATGGGGGGAATAGCCTTTTCTTCGGTTTGAGACGGTTCTTGTTGCGGCGCATCAATAGTCGGAAGAGGAGTGATGGTCTCCGGGGTGCTCTTTTGTAGGAGATAGAAGTAGGCGACCCCGGCAACCGAAGCGACTACTAAAAATAACAGAGTATAACGGATATATTTATTCATTTTTATTCGTTTATTAAAATATTAGGGTCTGGATTCCCGCTGAGTCGGGAATTACAATAAAAGTGAAACCATAAATTGTACATGATCACAAACTATCTTTCCTAGATATTTCCCTTCAGATATCTTTGCCTTTTTTCCTCTGGGAATTTTTCGATCGCATATCGGAGCATCGTTCTCGGCATTTCTTTATAATGTTTTTTTAAGAATCCTTCTTCGACGCCCATATCTCTATTCCCCACCTCCCGGAGCATCCAACCGACGGATTTATGGATAAGATCATGAGTATCATTTAAAAGTATCTCGGAAATATTCAGAGTGTCTGAAAAGTCATTATTTCTGATAAACATTGCGGTTGATATAATGGCGATTCGTTTTTCCCAAATATCGTTAGAAGAAGCAAAGTCATAGAGTATGTCGCGCGGTTTATCGAGCAGATGCGCTCCCACTATTCTCGGGCAGGTAACGTCGACAAGATCCCAGTTGTTGATATATTTCGTATTTTTTATATATAGGTTGTAAATATTTTCCTCATCTTTTGGATATTTCATCGCCATGATGATAAGCGCCGTCATCCTTTCCTCGTGGATCGGCGATTTTAAAAGTTCTGTCAACTCGTCTATCTCTAGATCCTTGTGTTTTTTCGCCACTTTCCTTATTTCTGGAACAGTAATACCGATAAATTGGTCTCCTTCACCATATTCCCCCTTCCCAGTTTTGAAAAATCGCCTAAAGTTCACGGCTCTTTCCGGATCCGCAGTTTTGTATAGATTTTTTTTGAGTTCTTGTAAGACCATTCCTTCTAAATTAATTACGATGAGATATTTTCAATAATTTTCTTCAATTCTTGAATTTTAATATATTCGAGCCTAAGGCCGATGTCTTCGGGAAGTTCAGCTGAAATAAATTCCTTGATGATATAAATGGTTTTGGGATTATAGTATCCTGAGAAGCCAATCTCTGCCATGACCATTCCTCCATAGCCAAGGCAGAACATAACGTCGCATTCTTCGTTGAATTTAGACGGTTGTAGCGGCCATTTACCGCAAGAGATAACTTCACCGAGGTCTATATTTAGATAACTTTCGTAGTCATCATCCATTGGCACGATCTCATATATCTTTTTGCCTCCGAACTTTAGGAATTCTTTTCCAAAAAATTCCAGTAAAGAACCTTTGTCCGGAGTTAAAATTATCTCATGCTCGGACTCCGCAAAAATCTTTGCAACAAGTGAGAGCTTGGATTCCCTATCTTCAAGCTCCTTTCGATTAAGCTGTGGTGTTCGATTAGTCCTATAATTCCTATTCTCATGGATCAATTTTAGCACAAACATGTGAAGATTAGACTGCGATGTCTCTTTTCGAGAACCAGATGACGGAGAGGATGGAGAAGATGATACCGGTTCCGAGGAAGACAATCCAAGCGTAGTCGATGATCTCGCCGTGGACAAGGACTTTGTTTGGTTGGAAGTAGTAGAAAAACGATCCATAGCGGATGTCGCGAAGATTTTCTCGCAGTCCCCCCAAGATATTTCCAAAGTACATAAGTATAAGCACGGCAGCCGGTATAAAGTTCGCCCGTCCTTTTTCGGAAAGGATCGCGGAGAAGAAAATGGCTATGGAGAAAACGGCGAATCCAAAGGCAAAGGCGAGAAGTCCAAAGCGGAAGAAATTTTCAGACTTTACCTGTATGCCATAAAAGGAAGCGATCGGAAAGACGGCGCCGATGGAAAGAATTACAAATGCGGCAAGAGCGGCAATGCCTGAGAGATATTTGGCGATAAAGAGTTCCAGTCTCGAGATGGGCTGGGAGAGGAGCAGTTCGATAGTCCCCTTTTCGATCTCGCCTGCGATCGCCCCGCTGGCAAAAGAAACCATGAGTAAGATCAGCATGATCGGCCAGATAAATGTAAACATCTCGGAACTTATGAATCCCTCGAAAGTCGTAAACGATGCGGGATCGATACCGAAGGCCTCCATAAAACCTTTTGGCATGGTCTGGATCAGTTTTTCGATTTGTTCGAAAGATTCGCTAAAGGATGGGAAAATGCCGGTATACATCCAGAGGAAGCCAACGGCTGCTCCAGAATATATAAGGATCGAGGTTTTTCTGTCTCTGATTGTACGTAAGAATATTGTGAACATAACTTATAAAATTATAATTTCTAATATCTAATTTCTAAACAATTTCCAAACTCAAATGTTCTAAAACTTTTTATCTTTCATCCTGACGAAGGAAGGATCTCTGTCTTGATAAGTTCGGGCAGGTGCCGAGATTCCTCATTCCTCGGAATGACAGAAGCGTCAAACCTCTATCTCCATCTTATCTCGAGCCAATACTACCTCTCCATCAAAAGTTTCTTTAACTTCTGATACCAGGTCCTTGTCATATCCGGATGGCAATAGATGGCTCAAGATTACCTTTTTCACTTTGGCTTCTTTCGCCATAGTCCCAATCTGCTTTGTATTTAAATGCACAGGGACGTCTATCCCCTTGTGAAAAGAACAGTCGGCGATAAAGACGTCGGCGTCTTTCGCTGCCTTCTTTATCCCCTCACAGTCAGAAGTATCGCCGGAGAAAACAACTGTCTTCCCATCTATTTCAAATCTATACGCATAAGACGGGACGTCGAGATGCTGGACCGAGAAAGGCGTTACGGAGAATCCTTCGAACGATTTTTTATCTTCCAATTCCCTGTATCTTATCTGTTCACCCATGCTATCTATGTGCTTCTTGTGGTAGTAGGCTCCCTTAAGGGTTTCGATAAATGCTGGTGTTCCTTTCGGACCATATATCTCTTTCGGACTGATCTTAATATTGTAAATGGCGATTTTCAGATAGAGCCTCATCAACAATGGTACGAGCTCTGTAGTATGGTCGGAGTGAAAGTGGGTAAGGAAAATATAATCGATATCATCCGGGTCTATTCCCAGATCGATCAAACGGAAGTTCGTGCCCATTCCGCAATCAACGAGTACTCTCTTATCATTAATTTCCAAAAGATAAGACGGTCCGTAATGCTCAAGATCTGATGGGAATGAACCGCTTCCTAAAATAGTTATTTTTATTTTATTGTTTTTCATTATTTCTTTTTATAAAACTTTAAAAATACATCCTCGAGGGTAGCGTGGGACACTTCCAGATCAACAATCTTATATTCGAATAACTTCTTTATAATAATATTCAGGTCTCCGCCGACAGTAAAGATAACTCCTCCAGAAATCTCCTCAAGATTTTCGATTTTCAATTTTTTAAAATCGGCTATATCGTATTTACCGGCAAAACGGGCTTGAACTCGATGGAGTTTTTTCTCCCCAAGCTGGCTGACCGCTTCAACACTCACCATTTTCCCGTCTTTTATGATCCCGACTCGGTCGCAAATCCGTTCCACTTCGGGCAGATTGTGCGAAGAGATAAAGATCGTCGTGCCTTTTTCTTTCAATTTCTCTAAGATCTCATAAATAGTATTTTGAAGAAGCGGGTCGAGTCCGAGCGTTGGCTCATCCATGATCAAAATCTCAGGTTCCGACATAAGAGCAAGGATAAGTCCGAGTTTCTGCTTGTTTCCCGAAGAAAGTTGTTTGAATTTCTTCTTCGGATCAAATCCAAATGTTCTTGTCAGCTCCTTGGCAAAGGTGTCAGCCAGAGGCTGATCGGCCTTTGGCCGAGATTTTCCGCGGATGCTTTCGACAAAAGAGATATGCTCTTTTCCGGTCCATTTGTCGTAAAGTTTCACATTCCCCGGAAGATAACCGATCTTGCTCTTTAGAAAAACTGACTCTTCACGCAAATCTTTGCCCAGGATGGAGATCGAGCCTTCCGTTGGTCGGATAAAGTCCATCAAACAGCGGATAGTGGTGGTTTTTCCAGCGCCATTTGGACCCAGAAAGCCAAAAACCTCTCCTTTTTTTATCTCAAAGGAAACCCCATCGACCGCCTTGGTCTTTCCGTAATATTTTTTTAGATCTTTTATCTCTATAACTGACATATAAACATTATGACTTATAGGCTAGGGAAATTCCATATCTGTTATGACATATCTCCAAATCGTTCTCTCCCCGACTATCAGTTCGAAAAAAGAACAATCGAATGAGTGAAAGTTTGAAAAGATGACTCCGGGCTTCACGCTTGTTGTCATTTTTCATACATGAGTGAATGAAGATTGTGACATTTTGAGAATCTGTCTAGTCGAAAAGCTTTTTGTTACTTTTTGGCACCAAAAAGTAAGAGGTTAATAAAGGTTGATTCTGAACCCTCCTTCGCATTGCTATGGGCGGGCAAACAAGCCAGAATGACATAATGATTATTTCGCTTAAAACTAACAACTAAAAATATTGTTGGCATTTTGTCCTTAGAAAAAAAACCCCCCGCCTTTGGCGGGGGTTTTTTTAATTTTCAGTATTACTCTGCTGCTGGTACGAGAGAAACTTTTGTTGCGTTTGCTCCCTTTGGGCTTTGAGTTACTTCAAACTGAACGGCGTCGCCTTCTTTAAGGTCGTCAAATGCTACTCCTTCGAGTTCATTTGAGTGAAAGAATAAATCTTTCTCTTCGCCTTCGATCTGGATGAATCCAAATCCACGTTCTTTTACGAGACGTTTGATTGTTCCTGTTTGCATTTTGATCGCTTAGTTGTTAAACACACATTTATAAGATGCAAAAAAGTTCGACTACGCTTAGTGTTTGCACGCTACTTGTGACTTAGTCATTATAGCACAGAATACAAAGAATGTATACAGCGAACTGATTAACTCTCCTCTTCAATTATACCATCGCGAAAACCGCACGAGATATGAGAGCCATCGCAAAAAGGTTTATTGGCTGACTCGCCACAACGGCACAGAGCTTGCCTATTTCTTACCTCATACTTAAAACCGTCGGCGGACTCGATAGGAATACCGCCTTTTAGATACAATGGCCCGCTGACTTTTCTCTCTGGGTCCTGAACCAGACCGATCGACGGGTCACACTCCGGCTCGCAAGCTTCCCCTGTTTTTTTGTCTATCGCTACTAGCCGTCCAGAGGGACAAAGTTCTGCTTCTTTGATACAAAGTTCCTTGGATTTAAGATCATCCGAATCCGCAGCTAACTGCCAAACCCCTCTTTCAATGTCGCAAAATCGCGCACCCGCGCAAAGACTTCGAACATCGCCCAATGTAACTCCGCCACCCTTTATGATTTCTACCTGTTCTTCATAAGTTTTTCTGCTGGCAGTTTCTTTACCATCAAAATTGGTTTCCTTATGCATTCCATCGCAATACGGATGATTTTTAGATTTACCGCAGCGGCAAAGAGAACACTTTTCCTTAGCATCGAAGCTTTTTCCTTTTTTCCACCCTCTCGAGTCACCGTTTTCATCACAAACGATGATCTGTTCAGATAACGGGATCTCTCCGGTCACAAGATACGAACCGTCTTCTATAACTTTTACCTTTAATTTCTTTTTATCTACCAAGACGATGCCTC
>PFMH01000085.1 GCA_002785325.1 bacterium (Candidatus Howlettbacteria) CG_4_10_14_0_8_um_filter_40_9
GAAATTTGTTTTTTTCGTCGAATCAATCCAAAATGATTCAAGTTCGCCAAGAGAAGTATCTTTCATTGAAACATTGTAATATTAAAAACTTCAAAATCCGTTATAAATAATTACAATCTCTCGAGTTCTTCTTCGTCTATCTTTATATGGTCGCTTTCAATCTGGATAAGAGCGCTAAATACAGTTTTTAATCTTTCTTCCGTAACATTTTTGAGGAATCCGGAGTATATCTCAGCAGCTCTTTTCTCGAGCCTAAGCGACTCCTCGATATTTTCTTTATCTGTTTCAAAACGATCTTCGACGCCCATCACCTCATCGGGCAGATCGATACCCAAAAGTTTACAGACGACATCGGCATGTTCTTTTTCGATCTTTGCCAGATATTTGAAAAGTCCCTGAACCTCCGCATTTTTTGTTTTTTTCGAAACCCCTCTGTAAAATCTGGAAGCCGTAATCTCAAGTTTTAAGGTTTGCTCGAGAAAATCTTTCGATTTTTCAGAAATCTCTGCGCCAATATTTTTTTCTACATAATCTTTAGCCAGTGCCAAAAGACCGACGTGAGCGCCACAAAAAGGGCAGTGAGACGGCTTTTCGTCCCCCGCATATACCTCTCCGCAAATTGAACATCTGTACAAATTCATGTCTACTAATTTACAAATTATTACTAATGTACAAATACTTAAATAACAACTTCTCCATATTCGTAAATTCGTTAAGATTCGTACATTCGTAGGAAGTTTAGCTTTCTATTAAACTAAACTCATCTTTCCCAACTCCACACTCGGGGCATACCCAATCCGCTGGCAAGTCTTCCCAAACCGTCCCCTCATCCTCTTCGTCATATATCCATCCGCATATGTTGCATATGTATTTTTTCATAAAAACTTACTAACTTAACAACTAGGTAACAACTCACACGTATTATTTTTCGAGCATAGTGTCTAGCGAAGTCGAGAAGTATTTATTTCCGACTAAGTGTGGGCTGGATTCCCGCCTTCGCACTTGTATGGCGTGCTACGCTTGAATGACGGAGGGCATAAGGGCTACGTAACCCCTATACCAACGCTATCTCACACGAAAGAAATCTTCTCCCTATCAAACTCTTCTTTTACTCTTCTTCTAAATTCTCTCGCAACTTCCCATTTCTTGAGATGCCTCGTTTTACCAACGACCTTTATAAGCATCTTTCCATCCAATATCTTATCAACCCCCAAAATCCTTGGTTCTTCCAGCATAAACTTGCTGAAAATTTCATCTTTATATAGCTTCTTTGCCGTTCTTTCGATAGCTTTCATCGCTTTATCAATATTTTCTTTCACACTTATCGGGAAGTCTATGTCCAGACTTGCCCAATCCTGAGATTTATTTGTAGCTACTCCTATGAGTGAGTTTGGGATATAATAAATCGCACCCTCAAGATCTCTGATCGTAGTTCTTCTTAAGTTTATGTCCTCCACTTGGCCTCTTTTGTCGGCCAGCTCTACTATATCTCCCTTGCTATACTGCCCTTCCGCCAGTATAAACATACCGTTTACGATATCTTTCACCAACCCTTGCGCTCCAAAACCAAACGCAAGTCCGACTATAGAAAAGCCGGCGAGGAGCGGGGCCATGCTTAACCCTACTTCCTGCAAAACATTGGCAACGACAATCACGATGATCAAAATTCCTACCGTTTTAGAAATAACGGTGTTTAGCGTATCTATCCTTTGCTCGAGAACTTCCATATCTTTCTTCTTCTGTTTCTTCTTTCGAAAAACAGCAAGAGATCTCCATAGAACTATCTTGAATATCCAGTACGAGATAAAGCCGTAAACGATATCTCTTAAGATTAATCCCGAATGGTCTAAAAGCCAGGTTGGTATATTTAATATAAAATCAAACATTATAGATATGATAGCATAAAAAAAAGGAATTCATCAATTCTATTGCGAAAGATGAATACAGCCTTTACATCTAAATACCTTTAACCTTATGATTGAGTATTCCAAGTATATCTTTTTTAAAAACCATCCCTCTATGATTTTTATCAATGATAGCTGGGGCGCAAGAGATGTCTTTTTTCTGCATAAATCTTATGGCTTCCAAAGCGCTGTCGTCAGGTTTTAGCGCTTCTGATTCCCCCATACTGTGGGTCAGTTTGGAAACTTTTTCCTGAACGTCACTCTTGCTCAAATCTCTAGTTTCTTCGAGTTTTATATAGCCGACGATTTCATCGTTTTTACTAGCAAATAAAGTGTTTGTTTTATCCTTAAAAAATAATGGTATGGCTTTCAAGAGTTTAGTATCAATCCCTACAAACGGATAGTCTTTCTTTATGATACCGGAAATATTTACCTTCGATAACTCCTCTCTAGCCAAAGTCTGATCCAAACTATAGTTCGCTAAAACGTTTAGGAGAGAGCCTATTACCATGAGCCACAACCCTTGCGCTACCAGACCAGTCACAGCACCAAAAAGCCCAAGGGATAAAAGCATAAACGCTATTATCTTTCCGCCATAAACGGCTGACTTGGTCGCTTTTATATAATCTTTATTGAAATGCCAAACGATCGCTCGAAATATCCTTCCGCCATCGAGCGGAAAACCGGGAAGGAGGTTAAATACGGCAAGCATCAGATTTATTACAGCAAGAACCCTAAACACGTTAAAGATGCCGATAAATGCGACGCCCGTTGGGATAAAAAAGGAAATGAGGTAAAAGACATCAGCGATCACAAAGCTGGCAAAAGGCCCGGCAAATGCCATCTTTGCCTCTATCTTGGGAGCTTGCGGTTCTTCTTCGAGATTTGATGCTCCTCCAAACATAAACAGCGTTATAGTATTTACGGCAAGCCCGTTTCTCCTTGCTACTGCAGAGTGTGACAATTCATGAATAACGAGTGAAGAGAAAAACATTACAGAGGTTAGAAATCCTAAAAATAAATAATACATGGGGGTTCCGTCGGGGATGGCAGAAGGGAAATAGCCGGTGGAAAATACCCACGTTATCAAAAAAAATATCAAAAGCCAAGAGATATCGAAGCGAATGTCGATACCAAAGAGCTTCCCAAAACTATAACTTCTACCCAACATAATCTTATCTTGTCAAAGGACAATTCTCGTTACATCGTGTGTTTACATAAAAAAACAAAACAACTTTAACATTGCTTTGTTTAATGTTCCTTGCAACCGAGAATGGATTTTTTTATTTTATAGCAACCAAGACCACATGGACGATGACGAAGAAAATAGTCGCCCAAGTAAAGTAGTGATGGTAATGGCTGAGGGTAAATTTACCGTCTTTATCGTGTGGATCGCACCCCGGTCTTTCCCCATTCCACGGGCATTTGTCTTTGCTCCAAGGCAAAGCAAAACAAGTACCAAAGTTAAAAACAAAGGCGATCAACGCCAACCGTCCGCTCCATTCGATAAGTTCGTGCATGTTTCCTCCAAAAGTTAAGTTAAATATATTACATTACTATTATAGAACAAATTTTCTTATCTAGTAAAGCCAATCTTATCTTTCTACAAACAAAACTTTATTTTTGTCAGGGTCTAAAATACTGAAATTTTTGCCCCAATCCTGATTCACCGGTTCTTTATAGATTTCTAATCCTTTTTCCTTAATCTGACTGTAATATTCATCGATACTCTCTATAGATATAAAAATCGCTTGAGCTCCCGGAATCTCCCTTTCTTCATTCCCTTGTTTTATTCCCAATCGAGCTCCATTTGGAAATATGAAAGATACAAATCTGTCTTCTTGAATATATTCAACTTCAAAACCAAGTGTATCCCTGTAGAAAGGAATGATTTTTTCTATATTATTGCTATAAAATACCGCACTATCGAGATCCATATTCCTCCTCTGTCATTCTCGCCTCAGCGGGAATCCAGCCCTTTTAAATACTATTAAGTAATGGATAAACATCTATCACCGGCTCTTCGTAAGGATGGTTGTTTTTAATGATTTGAACAATATCTTCCCATTGATCTTTTTCACATGTTACTTCAATCCGCTCTTCTACCACTTCTTCCAACTTCCCAACTTGTCCGATTGTCGGATGCGCTCCATCTTGCGGTAAAAACCTACCGACACCTTTCACAGAAAAACTGCAATGAGTATAATCTCCGGCTTTTCCAACGCCAGCATCACTGATCGCTTTGCGTAATTTGTCTGCGTCTTTTTCTGGAACTGTAACGACTATTTTAACTAGGTCTTTCATATTTTGCTTAACTCTTCCCTTATTGCCTTAATAGTTTTATTGTAATGCTCTCCGTGTGGAACATATTTCTTATAGGTTTCAGGATTACTTATTTCTTTCTCAAACTTTTTTAGTGACATAAATTTCATTTTTTCAACTTCTTCTTCTTGAATTTTTAGTTTTGTAACATCCTCATCGAATTGATAAAGGTAAATATAACTAAATTCATTATTCTGCCAGCCAATTTCTGGCTGATATTTTGATATTTTTCTAACTTCTATAAGTTTTAATTCATTCGAACTTGGCTTTATCCCTATTTCTTCCCAGATCTCCCGCAAAGCCCCTTTCAACGGGGTTTCTCCCGAGTCGACATGGCCGGCTGCTGAGATATCCCATTGGCCAGGATGTGAATCTTTTATTTTTGAACGAAGCTGCAAAAGAATTTCTCCATTAAATTATAGATCCAGACCCAAGCAGCATTGTGCCAAAATCCACCTTCATGAATCTCCTGTTTGGTTCTCTTTTCCCCCGTTGGGACACCATTTTCATCCAAAACGTCTATAAGTGTTGCCATATGTTTTCATTTAATTTGGTCCCCAGACAGGGATTCTCACCGAGTTGCCCGAAGACATAACGGGATCCGGGGTTCTTTACCCTGGCTGACCAGAAACCTATACCAAGAATGGTACAGATTTCTGGTTCCCTTAATACACTTTTGTTCGAACACATTACCGATTGGTTAGAAAAGTTACGCCTTGTGTACAAGTAGATTATAGCATAAGGTCCATTCTCGCTCAAAACCATACTTGACAATCGTCTATCAATCGTCTATCATTAGTATATGTTTGAGCCAAGATTCACCATCACATCGAGACTGTTAGCAAACGTCAAAAGGATCGGCATCATTATTGCTGATCTAAATGGTCGTCGTTTCGATAAGTTATCTTTAGTAAAGCTTGAAAAAAGTGCTAGGGAGCTTTCTTCCTATTCCTCAACTAGCATCGAGGGTAATCCTCTCCCGCTTACGGATGTTAAAATAATTATCAAAAATCAACCGAAAAATCTCAGAGACAGCGAGAAGGAGATTGTAAATTATAATACCGCTCTTGAATTTTTAGATCAAAATATAAAGCTTAAAACACCTTCCTTTAACACAAATCTGATATTAAAAATACAAAAACAGGTAACTTTGGGTCTTATAAGCGCGGGTAACTCTGGCAAACTGCGAAGCGCTCCTGTTTTTGTGAATAATCCCGCACTTAAAAAGACCGTGTACTTACCACCGAATCATCAAGATGTAAAAGATCTGATGGATGAACTAATCAGATTTATAGCTAAAAATATTGACGATCTAGACCCACTGATCCTGGCCGGTATATTTCATAAGCAATTCGTCATTATCCACCCATTTATCGATGGCAATGGTCGAACAGCACGGCTTGCCACAAAGGTTTTGCTTGCCAATATGGGACTTGATATGTTCAATCTTTTTAGCTTTGAGAATTATTATAATCAAAATGTTACTAAATATTTTAGCAAAGTCGGCATCCTTGGCAACTATTACGACATAAATGATAAGGTTGACTTTACTGACTGGCTGGAATATTTTACTGACGGAATTATAGACGAACTGCTTAGAGTGAGTAAAATCCTGGAAAAAGAAAAAGTGTCTCCCGAGACAACATTGAAGTCTTACCACCAAAACATTATTGATTATATCGTGCAAAATGGTTTTATTGCAGATCGCGATTATGCCAAGCTGACAGACAGAGCCAAACCAACAAGAAATAATGATTTTAATAAATTGATCAGTCTTGGTCTTATCGAGCGTCTTGGCAAGGGAAAGGCAACTTATTATAAACTAAAGGGCTAGATGACAGATCTAACAAATCAAGAGAAGATTGATTTATTTCAGAATCTTTTCCATGGCCGAAAGGATGTTTTCGCTATTCGTTGGCAAAGTGCGGACGGCGAAAGAAAAGGCTATACACCCGTTTGCGTGAATGAATGGCGACAAGGAATATGCAAAAAACTTCATCGTGGAAAATGTCGAGATTGCACTAATAAGCACTATGCTTCATGGAATGATTCTTACCTGACAGAACACCTCTTAGGCAAAAAAGCTTTTGGCATTTATCCGCTTTTGGAAGATGGTTCTTCACATTTTTTAGCAATTGATTTCGATGGCAATAATTGGAAGAAAGACGTCATAAAATTCATTGAATATTGCAAAGATTACAATCTCAAATCTCATCTTGAAAGATCAAGTTCTGGAAATGGCTGTCATCTATGGTTCTTTTTCGAAGAAATATACATGGCCGAAAAAAGCCGGCTGATTTTCCAAACATTGCTTGAAAATACCAATCTAATAAACAAATTTGATAAAGACGTCAGCTTTGACAGAATATTCCCCTGCCAAGATACCTTAGACAAGGACGGAATTGGCAACTTAATTCTTCTTCCACTAAACGGAAAGTATAAAATACTGGGCAATACCCTTTTTCTTGATCCCAAAACCCTTGAGCCAGTCGATAATCAATGGGAATATCTCACAAGGGTTGAAAAGATTAAAAAGGAATTTATGGATCAGCTGTATAAAACCCTTTTTCATCAGAAGGGAAAAACCCAAAATATCAACCAGTCCAAGCTACAAATAGAACTATCAAACGAACTTATTATACAAAGCAATAAAATTCCGCCAGAATTAGCAGTTTTTTTAAAAGATAGGCTGAATTTTGCAAATCAAGAATATCTTATCAAGAAAAGAATGGGCGTTGGAACGTTTGGTTTAGAGAAATATTTTAATTTGATTGAAAAAAAACCAAATCAGATTGCAATCCCCAGAGGATTTTTTGGTGAGCTTACAGAATTCCTAGATGAACAAAATATTCCTTATAATATTAATGATGGTCGAATTAGGTTTAAGGAAATAAAATTTAAGTCTAGTCTGAAACTTCATGAATATCAAGCCAAGGCTATTATTGATCTTTTACTTTCTGAACAAGGAATACTAGTAGCTCCTCCAGGCTCAGGAAAAACAATTATTGGGATAGAATTGATCGCTCGTTTAAAACAACCGATTCTCATCATAGTCCATAAAAGACAGATTTTTAATCAATGGCTGGAAAGAATAGAAAGTTTTTTAAATATTCCCAAAAAAGAGATAGGTCAATTTTGTTCAACAAAAAAACAAGTTGGGGAGAAAATCACAGTGGCAATGATTCAAACTTTAAATCGTTTAGATCCCAAAGAAGTTCGAGATAGATTTGGCATGGTTTTGGTTGATGAATGCCATCATATGCCTGCAAAAATGTTCCGACAAACAATTGTGAAACTAAATCCATATTATCTTTATGGTCTTACAGCTACTCCAGAAAGAAAATATAAAGATGAGAGGTTAATCTTCATTTATCTTGGCGAGATATTACATACGATTGAGCATTCCTCCAACGTTTTAGAGAAATCTAACACCTCAATCGATGTTAAAAATACTTTGGAAGTAAAAATAATTGAAACAAATTTCAATCTTCCATTCAAAGTTTCTGTTAATAATTCTCAATTGATGCTTAAAATACTAGTTTTTGACACCTCCAGAAATTCACAAATCGTTTCAGATATTCAAAAAGAAGCAAACCGAGGCAAAAAATGCTTAGTTTTGACAGAAAGGAAGGAACATGCTGAGGCATTAACCGCATATTTAAATAAAGAGATGGGAACTATCACTTTGACAGGAGATTTAACTGACAAACAGCGGAAGGAAAAAATGAAGCAAATAGAATCGTGTCATTTTCAAGTTTTAATTGCCACTGGACAGTTACTCGGAGAAGGAACGGATATTGGCGGGCTTGATTGCTTGTTTCTTGTTTATCCATTCTCTTTTCATGGTAAGCTCACACAATATATCGGGAGGATTACTCGAAATTTTAATGAAGATAAAGATGGAACTATCTATGATTATAGAGATTCTAAGGTAGAATATTTAGATCGTATTTTTAAGCGCAGAGCTTCTTATTATGAAAAAAATAATTTTAGGCTTCAGGATTGTTGATCTATTCTTACAATAACTTTATTCGAACTCAAAAAAGAGCCATTCTAAAGCTCTTTTTTCGATATTTTAGATAGTCATCCCTTTTGGTTCCCAGACAGGGATTCGGCTTTCATGTGCCGTACGATTCCATGGTCTTCTTTGGGTCGCGTCCTCTGGCATATATTTTATCATATTTTAGAGTATTCTTTTCAAATGGGTTCGAATCTACTGCCGGCCAAAGAAAAAACCCAGACAAAAAGTCTGGATTCTTTCTTTGGTTCCCAGACAGGGACTCGAACCCCGGTTTTCAGGACCAAAACCTGACGTCCTACCACTAGACGATCTGGGAATATAGTATTTTAAAATAACAGGGCAATCTGGGGATACAATTAGCTAAAACAAAACAGCTAACCTTTGTTAGCACCTACATATTAGCAAATAAACGGCTAATTTTCAAACTAAAATACTAAAGTGGAGAGGACAAATGTTTATGATCTAGGATTTGGGATATCTTATAGGGACCCCAAGAAACAAAAGCGCTTGTTCTGATTTCTTAAAAACTAATCCTTTTCTTTTTAGCTTTTGATATTCAGGAGAAAGCTGCTCCAATAATTTGAGACTATTTTGATCTATCCCTGTTATTATGACCTGCTGTCCTCTAGACTCTAGGATGTCTATGATTTCATCTAGACCTTCAGCTCCGTCGATGTCCATAAAGTGAACTCCTCTCATCCGCACGATGATAGTTTTGTATTTACTAAAATTCGCTTCAAAACGTTCTACGTGGGCTCGGGTATTTACATAGGATAAAATCCCTTTAAAAGAATAAAGTAAAACTTCCGCATTTTCTTTGATCTCATTATATTGAGCCTCTGAATCGTTAGGAGAATTTTTCTCTATCTTATTTTCCTTCACATCAAAGCGACCGTGGGAGATAGTGTTTATGAAAACGAGCAAAGAAATAGTTGCGCCAAAAAGGATGCCCATTATGGGGTCTATAACGACAGTGATAAGCGCAACAAAAAGAGCGATGTAAAGTCCTGGCTTTTCGTGACGCCACAACTTTATAAAATGTTGTTTTTCTATCATTTGTATGGCTACATACACCAAGATAGCGCCAATAACTGCTAATGGGATATATCTGAAATATTTGAGGAAAAATAATGAAATTATAGCTATGCTAACCGTACTGATCAAGGCCGATGTACGATGAGTCGCCCCTGTTTTTATATTAAGCGAAGTTCTGGCAAGAGCGGCAGTTGCCGGTATCCCCCCAAACATCCCGGAGGCAATATTGGCAAGTCCCAAACCCATCATTTCTTTTCTTTGATCGTGTTTTGTCTTTGTCATGCCATCGGCTATTTTTGCCGAGAGCAACGTTTCTAAAATGGCGATAAGTGCTATTACCGCGCCAGTATTCAGCATAAAAAAAGAAAATTCAAAATGAGGGACCTCGAAGAAATGAAAGCTAAGTTCGCCGAACTTGCTTCCTAGGGTTTCAAGTGATAAAGGAATGATCCGAGCATAGGATAAATAACCGAGCAACATCCCTAAAGGCGCAAGCACTATTGCTCCTGGTAATCTAGGCAACATTTTTTTGAAGGCAAGAAGTGCGATGAGGAAAATTATAAAAATACCAAAGGCTTCCCATGAGATATTGTTAAAATGTTTTATTGATTCGAAGGTATTTTCAAAAAAACTTTCATGCTGTGGAATATTTTTAAGTCCGAGAACAAAATTCAACTGGCTAAGTCCGATAATAAAAGCTACACCCAAGGTAAATCCATGGATGACACTCGATGGGATGAGGACCAGATATCTCTCGAGTTTTAAGAGAAAAGCGATAGTGATAATGACACCTGCGGTTATCGTCAGCATTGGCAGACTGCCGACGCCGTGAACGAGAGCGTAGGTGGCTATTATCCCCGATAGCGCTCCCGTGGGTCCGACAACATTGAAGTTACTCCCCCCGAAAATAGCCGCTATGAGTCCTGCCCAGATAGCCGTAATGATGCCGACTATCGGATTTGCGCCGGAAGAAACGGCGAGAGAGACCGATAAAGGTATCGAAATAAGAGCGACAGTTAGTCCTGACTTCAGATTTTTTTTGATGTTTTCTTGCGTCATAGTGTTTATTGATTGTGATATTTAAAATAAAAAAACCGAATGTAAGTTTCAAACGGCTTAGTGTTAAGTCTATTTGATAATATAATATTGCTAATGGCAGAACTTTTATGTTCGCTAATTGCCTTACCATCCGTATCAATCCTACCTCTTAATGAGAGTTATGTCAAACAATAGTATGAAGCTTAGAATTCAAACGATAGAGCTTTCGGCGTGAGATTCTTTGATCAATCTTAAGACTTCGTTTTTGCTGCCTGCTCTGATAAGCTTCCCCCTTAGCTCCCTCGTATCCGGTATTCCTTTCAGATAAAATGAATAGTGCTTTTTCACCTCTCTCATCCCCTTTTCTTCACCGTAAAATTCGACGCTTAAGTTTATATGACGGATCAAGATCTCGACCACATCTTCATAATTTTTTATAGTTTCTGTTTTATCCCTAACATCCTGAAATATCCACGGATTCCCTAGCGATGCTCGACCGATCAATACGCCGTCGCATCCTGTCTCCCGTAACATCTTGTAAACATCCTCAGCTTTTTTTATATCTCCGTTACCAAGAACC
>PFMH01000051.1 GCA_002785325.1 bacterium (Candidatus Howlettbacteria) CG_4_10_14_0_8_um_filter_40_9
TAAATCTAAAACTGCAATCCAGACATTCTCTTCGCCTTCGTATTGCTTCTTCTTCCTCCACGTCTCTTTTTTCCAATACTTTTAGATTTTCACTTTTACACTTTGGACATTTCATATTTTTGTCATTAATCGTTAGCTGTTAGCAGAAACTAATATTCTCCCAGAAAATCCCCTCAATAAACATCATTAATCTCTCTCGTTGGATATTGGAAATTGTTAATTAGATATTCTCCCAATACCCCATATCTAGTGTTATGTATAAACTCTAATACGCTATATATAGCGTGTCAAGTATTTTCTTTTCCACAAATATTTTTGTTTTCACAAAGCAAAAAATGCGTTATCCACAGCCACTTTTTCGCAAGTAAAAGCTTTAGACAATTCAGCCACAAAAGATGTCCTAGATAAAATCCCCCGACAATAGCCCCGCTTCATCCTGTTATTTCCATGCAGACGGGAATCCAGACGATGTATTTTTACCGTCAACATCAATGAATCAAGATAGATAATTTCGCGGGGTAAACTTCAAAATTGTAGCGTAGCTTGCCCTGAGCGTAGTCGAACTGGGGAGCTTTTGTTACTTGGCGTTTACCCGCCCGTAACTGAAAAGCGAAGGAGGGGCATCAAAAAGTAAGGGCGAAATTAAAACTAAAAATTTTTATTTTATAAAAAAGAGGCCCCTAAAATAAGGGCTTCTTTTTATTCATATTTCTTTCCCAATAGCTAACAGCTAAGAGCAAATAGCTAGCCCTATTCCATTTTCTTTCTTATGAAAGCAGGAATATCTAGAGTATCGTTATCCTTATCTTCCATCATAAACGTATCAGGCTCTATATCTAAAGAAACTCTTCTTGTTTCTATAGGATGTACCGGGTTCATGTTTGGAGCTCCGTCAAATCCGGTTGCTATAACTGTTATCCTTACTTCGTCTTGAAGAGTTGGGTCTATAACAGCGCCGAAGATTATATTTGCTTCAGGATCTACGGCGTCGGTTACGACTCTGGCTGCCTCATCTATCTCGTGCATACCAAGATCAGAGCTACCGGTAATATTCAAGAGAACTCCTTTTGCTCCGCTTATAGAAAGCTCAAGAAGCGGGCTGTTTATAGCGCTCCTAGCCGCGTCTACTGCTCTAGTCTCGCCTTTACCGCTACCTATGCCCATAAGCGCTGATCCCGCATTTTCCATAACAGTTTTTACATCAGCAAAGTCGACATTGATCAATCCGTGGACAGTTATAAGATCGGAAATTCCTTGTATACCTTGCCTCAAAACATCATCTACAACTTCAAAAGCGTCTAGGAGAGAAGTTTTTTTGTCTATAATCTGAAGCAATCTATCATTCGGAATAGTTATAAGAGCATCTACTTTTCCTCTAAGATTCTCAATCCCTTTTTCCGAAACGTCTTTTCTTCTTTCTCCTTCAAATCCAAATGGTCTTGTAACCACGCCGACAGTCAAAGCACCGACTTCTCTTGCGATATTCGCTATTATTGGAGTAGCCCCTGTTCCGGTTCCGCCACCCTTTCCGCAAGTAACAAATATCATATCTGCGCCTTTTAGAGCCTCTACGAGTTCTTCCGTTGCTTCTTCTGCGGCTTTTTTACCAACTTCAGGGTCAGCTCCAGCCCCAAGACCTTTGGTCGTCATCTTGCCTATATGTATTTTTTTTGAAGCATCCGACTTATGCAGGCTCTGCGAGTCGGTATTTACCGCGATAAATTCTACTCCCCTAACTTTTGCTCTTATCATTCTGTCGACTGCGTTTTGACCGCCGCCTCCTACGCCCACTACCTTTATCCGGGCAAATGTTTCCATGTCTGGTTTTATTTCCGCCATGTTAATTTTCCTTTCTTATTTTTTTAGATTGATGTATACAAAATTTATACAAAATAACTACAATATATTGACTATACAAAGCCAATATATTTAGAAGAACATCTTATATTCTTTTATCTTTTAAACTTCTAAGGTTAGTTTATTATATCTGTCAGGCATCTGTAAAGAGTTTTTTTCACTTTGAACACTTATATTATTCAAAATAGATACCATATTTAAACAATTCAAATTTATTCTATGGTAAAATACCGAATCAATATCAAACTTCAGAAATAGATAATTTGTCCCGACTATCGGTAAGCAAAGAGAGGATAAAGATGAGCGAACGCCCGCCTTGACTCGACATCAAGTGGAGGCAGGTTTGAAAATATGACTCCGAGTTTCACGCTTGTCTGCCCGGATGAATCCGTTTCGGACGGGTTGTCATTTTTCATACTTGAGTGAATCAAAATCCGACCACTTTGCTTATCCGTTTTGTCGATGGGTTTGCTCCACTTTTGACCAAACAAAAGTGGAAAGAAAAGCTAAATAAATAATTTTTAAAGTCTCTCACAATAAGCAAAATAAAAATAGAACAAATATATTGTTCTATTTT
>PFMH01000098.1 GCA_002785325.1 bacterium (Candidatus Howlettbacteria) CG_4_10_14_0_8_um_filter_40_9
AAGTATTACCCGCATCCCACGTAAAGCCAGTCTTTGCCCCGTCCATACCTTGGTAGCTGGACAGTAAGCCCGAAATATGTTGCCACCAGTGCGACTCGTTGTGATCTGTGGGGAAAACGCTGTGTTCCTTAGTCCCCATATACTTTAAAATTTCCGGATTCTTCCTTATAGCATACCTTAGGATAACTCCGAGGTCATATGGGGTCGAGTAGTGATCAGGATCGTCCATGCCCGATGGAGTTACAAAATTTGTATTTTTTAGCTCAAGCCATCTCGCCTTTTCATTCATTTTCTCGATAAATCTACCGCGATCATCAAATGTACCCTCAGCCAAAACCTCAGCGGCATCATTTGCAGAGATCATCATCAGCCCGTATAGCAGGTCGTCAACTTTCAGTTGCTCCCCTTCTTTCATCACTATCTTATTTGGGATCATCTCTGAAGCAGTTTTTGAAACCGTCAAGAGTTCTTTGGTGTCGATATTCTCGAGAACGATAGTCGCCGTCATTATTTTTGATATGCTGGCTGTAGGCCGTTTAGTGTCGACATTTTTTGCGTAGTATACTTCTCCGGTATCGACATCGAAAGCGATAGCTGTGTCAGACTGAACTGAGAAAGGCATAAGGTTGTTTTCAGTAAAAGGATTGTCGAGAAGATAGTCCTTTTTCTCCTTCTCTGATATATTTACAATCTTTTCGGCTTTGACCTGCTTACCTTTTCGGCTCGTCCCAATCCCTATCGACTTTTGACCCGAGAATTTTATAAATAGTACGGCTATACCAACAGCCAGTAATCCAAATATAATAATTTTCTTATATTTCCAAATCATACTGTGAAATTATAGCACAAGAATAGAATAGAAAAAATAAAAATAACGTCAAAAGGAGTCTCGTCGCGTTGCCCGTTAGTGTGACGATATTAGGGTGAGCGGAGGAATGCTTGGGAGTGCCCGTTGAAGAAGCTAGAACTTTTTTATTATAATAAAAAAGTTCTTTTTTTAATTAGTTATACTGATAAGTTTTATAAATATTAATGTCGGATTGAAATTGATTGAATGAATTATTAAAGTCACTAATTAATTTGTTGTAATGGTTTACTTGGTTTGTATAATTTTGATACAAAGTTGAATAATTAGAATATGCAAAATTCTTTTGTTGATTAGCTACTTGTTCGCAGGAATACTTATAAGGCGACGAATACAGATAACTATTATAAGAATAGCTACTTGTAAAATCGTATTTATAGCCACACTCAGTTCTTGTGCTAGGAGTCATTAAATAGCTACTATATGCAGATTGTTGGACTCCCTCTCTTCTCTTAAGTTCGTTGAAGGCCAATTCAAGAGTGTCCTTTTTTGAAGACAGTATGTTGGCTTCACTCAAGATTTTATTTTCAAGATTTTTTATAGTCATAATCCTTGTATAAGGTCTGCCTTGATTGACATCAATGACTAGTGTCGGGGCATTTATCCTTTTGTCAAGATTTAAGTTTAATTTTGAGGGATCATCTTTTACTGAAAGCTCATTGAGGTTGTTAATTGTTAAGGAAGGCTTCCCGTTGTTCTTATCTATTTCAGAAGGAATAACTCCGGGCGCAAAGCCAGTATTTGTAACTTCAACAATCGCATATTTCGAATTAAATTCAGTAAATCCACTTGGGACGTTAACGGCCAGAGCCATATGTTTTTCGTTGGGGAAAGCGAAAATCCCAGTCCCATAACCCATTTCTCTCAATATAGCACTAGCTAGATATGTTTTATCAGTACATATCCCTTTATTTTTATAAATTGTTTCGTAAGGAAATTGGGATAGGTCGTACTCGGAGATTACATTGTTGCTTAGTACTTTATCTGCCTTCTCCTGATCATATGGTATATTTTGAACAAGGCAGGTTGCCAGTTCGAGAAGCTGGTCATCCTTTAAGCCATTGGACTCCCCTACTCTCTTTATGTCTTCTGCTAGTTTCTTTATTGTCTGATCTTTTTGGTTTATGTAGACAAAACTAGAAAAATCATTTTTCGCCATCTTACCTTTTTTTATCGAATTATATTGATAATAATTATCAATGTTTTGATATAAAGGTTCTGTATCGATAGAGATAGTTTTTTTAGCGTATTCACATCTCAGAGTAGTAGTTTTTTTAGAACCCGTTGAAATTGGGGGATATACATTAACCCCATAACTCGCATAACCAGATAAAACAAAAAATGAGGCAAAGACAACCGTCAGAGTACTCGCTAACAAAGGAAATAGCTTATTATTAACTACTTTTTCTTTCTTTTTATCTATCAAGTTTTTTTTGTTCTCCCCTCTCCGCTTAAGAATAGCCATCGATAAAGGGTTGTTACAATAAAAACAATTTTTATCGTTAGGGTCGTTTTTCTCTCCGCATTTTAGACATTCAATTTTTCTCATGATTTTGTTTACTGGAAGCCCATATAGCTTTAAATTGGAACACTACAATAAATCAGCTTCAGGATCTTTCGAATCTATTTAAGCCCCTTAGTTCAGGCACAATACAAAACATGCCTTAATTTATTAGAATACTATTCTTTTATCTTTTCATTTTGTGGGTTATGCTTATCTTTTGAAAAAGCAAAAACAATCCACATTATCATAACTGTAATAAAACCAAACCCGAAAGCAGCGGCTACTACAAATTCCCCCGCATTGCCCCCTACTGCTTGTCCCAAACTTTGTGTAAACCCATTTAATACCAGTAAAGCAAAAAGCAGTAGAAGATAGTGCCAATGTTTTGTTAATTTCATTTTTACTCCTTTCTTAAACTATTTATTTACTTCTCCTGTGGGAGTTTGTTGAATATTAATAATAAGCGGTAATTATACAAATTTGTAATGTCTTCTTCGATTTTCTTCCAATCTTCAAATAAGGTATTTACCTTATCACTGTTATCCTTTTTGTTAACTTTATATATATCTGCAAGTTTGTATCTTTTTTCTAGGGACGGGTGAGAATCATATGGAGTACTAGTTTTGCTATTATTAAGTAAATTGTGGTCAAGCTCCTTTATCCCTAGCTTTCCGATAGAGTCATAGGCAAATTTCATAATTATATCTATGCTTGTAATGGTCTTTTCCTCATCAAGTAACTCTATCGCGTACTTATCATTAACAAGCTCGCTAAAAACGATATCGTTTCTGGCAATCTTCTGTAAACCATTCTTAAATGCTTCGCCACCATAAAGCTCAACAGAATTTAAGTCTGCCATCACTTCGCGAATTCTAGAAAAACCGTTAGTAATTCTAAAAAATAGTTTTATGTAAAAAAACAGAATCCAATAAGCGGGATTAAGTGCCATAACACCCCCGACCATTCCCTCACCGCCCGGACCTGGTGTTGATTTAAGGGTTTCTATTAGGGATGTGCTCATTGCATAGGTAAAAGTGCTCCATTGAGTATCCTTGTTGTTAAAGTGTCCGTATTCGTGGGCAAGAATAGCTTGGAGCTCGTTTATAGAAAGATCATAGATTGAAGGAATACCCATCTGTAAAACCCTCCTACCGCTACCGAAAATCTTTGAAAAAAAGTTACCTTCTAGATAAACACCAACCCCATGGTCCGGAGTAATTATTATTTTATCTATACATTTTGTCCCCAAATCACCTGAGGTTTTATTTATCAACCTCCATAACTTTGTTTGCGAATTTTGATCAATAATGATTCCGTAAGGTAGAATTTTCTTGGGGAAGATAAGTCTGAAAAGACCCATGAATACAGCTGCTATTGTCCCGAAGAATATTATTGCCAATGCTATTAAAACCGCTATAGGTATTCTTGGTGCATTTGAAATTAACAAAACAGCATAAAGCGTAAAGGTTATCGCAGAGTATAGCGCTAATAAAAGCAAGAAAATTAAAAAAGGCAAGAGAACCAACAGGACATAGCCATACGTTCTAAATACCCTTTTATTTTTAAGGTTTTTCTCCTTACCGTTGATAAAGTCAGTAACCAAATGATTGAATTTTTTATTTAACACGGAGCCAACAATCCAGACAAGCAGACCAATAGCAAGAGCAAGGATAAAATATAAAATCAGGTCTTGATAATTAAAATTAAATGCAAAAAAATTTAAGAATATTAAAGAGAAAACACCAATAATTGTCAGGATTAAACTTGTTAATAAGGCAAGAGTTTTCACTTAGCACCCCTTTCATTTTTGAATCCTCCCCTAAGAACAAAGATGTTGGAAACGAATAATAAGGCTGTTGTAAAATCAATGACTATCCATATTTCTTTGGACATATGAATAGGTATGATCGTATTAAATAGAATCGCTATTGCTCCCATCACCCATGACCACTTCTCGTTTACTGATTCAAAAGCTTTAAAAGCAGAAAAAGCAGCTATTGAGGTAACCGCCCATCGTAAAAAAAATATAATAATCATATGTAAGACCTTCGGGGATTGCAATCAACAGAAGGACAATTGCTGCTGAAGATAAAGTTATAGTTATGGTTCTGTTATTCATAAAATTTTCTTATCTTAAGCCAATCATAGCACCAACAACTCATTGGTTGCAATAAAAAAATCGGCATATAGCCGAATTCTTATTTTGGTAGCGCCAAGGGGAGTCGAACCCCTGTTACCAGGATGAGAACCTGGCGTCCTAACCACTAGACGATGGCGCCCTGTAACAATTAACGATTTTAACTAAAAAAGTATAGCATTTTTCGTCTCTTTTTTCAACCAAACAAAATAGCCCCGTACATAACTTTCATTTGCTTCTTAAACCACGGTTATGCAAATTATGTACGGGGCTATTTTATTTAGAATAAATTTATTCTGTAGGAACTTCTAGCTCATCGAAAAGATCCTTCTTGATGAACTTAGTCATGTTTGTTCCGTCTGCGCCTTTTGCTCTTAGAGCGTAGCTGATCCTACCTGTCTTTGAGTTAGTGTAGGTTGTCTTTTTGACCTGACTTTCGTCAACGTCCTCTTTGGCTCTTGCCTTTACATTGTAGAAAGTGTAACTTGCCATGATACTTTCTCCTTTCTTAAGTTAGTTGTTTTTTCGCTTGCGAAGCCGTGAAGCTTGCTTTCCCTATAAGTTTGGATTAATAAAATATGCTTGTCAAGTGTAAAACTATATAATGCAGGGATAAACTATCAAAAAATGCCTTTGCAGAGGCATTTATTTTTATGATCTTTTTATGATTTTATACACCGTATTTGCCGCTATTGCGCCCTCTGAGCAGGCGGTAACGATCTGCTTCAGTTTATTTGAACCGGTGGTCAAGTCCCCTGCTGCCAACATCCCCTTTATATTTGTCTGTTGGGATTCGTCTATCTGAATATGATGTGAGCTGTCCAACTCTATCCCTAGATCCTTAATGATTTCGATGGCCGGTGTCGCGCCGATCTCCACAAAGACACCATTAACCGAGATCTCTTCGCCGGTTTCCCTTATGATAACACTCGAAACTTTGTTATCGCCCTTGATCTCTTTTAAAGATTTACCAAGCATGACTTCTATCTTTTTGTTCTTGTTTATGGTGTCGATCCATGCCGGTGTTCCTCGGAGATCTTTTCTAGCTATGAGATAAACCTTTTCAGCCACGTCTCCGAGTTGTACAGCGGCCGTAAGGGCAGCGTCTCCCCCGCCGACTACCGCGACAATCTTATTTCTGAAAAGAGGCGCGTCACAGGTCGCACAGTATGCTACTCCTTTACCCCGAAGCTCTTCTTCACCGGGAACCTTTAGTCTGGTCCTATTTGTCCCAGTGGTAAGAATAATGTTTTTGGCGCCGTATTCTTCACCGTTTGTTTTAATGGAAAATATTTCCTTATCTTTTTTTATCGTATTTATATCATCAGTTATGATATTGGCTCCTATCTTTTCTGCTTGGTTTTTCATCTTTTTCATAAGTTCGATCCCTGGGATATCTGGGAGCCCGGGATAGTTTTCGACCATAAACGCCTCATTTGCCGTACCTCCATGTTCTTTGCCAATGCAAATAAAGTCGAGCTTGTATCTCGCTGCATAAATGGAGGCCGTGATCCCTGCCGGACCAGAACCGATAATTATAAGATCATAAGTTTTCATGTGTAATATTATATTGTACCAAAGGTTTTTTGGGTAGGGTTTTTATAAATTTAAATAGCAAAGTTCGGAACCTTGCTATTTTGTTGCTTTAATAACTATTGACCAATAACCATTGCTATTGCTCATATTACGCTATGCTTGCCACGCTCATTATAAGGATGAGGAAGAGTAGCATGCTCAAGGCAACAGCGCTTCCAAAGTGAACTCTGTGCGGTTTAAGCTTGTGTATACCGAGTCTTCTGAGCATAGAATAATCAAACATAACTAAGAAGAGAACTATTCCCCAAAGAGCGAGATACGGAGCTTTTTGAGGCATTGTCGCATTCTTGATTCTAAATAACGGTATATTTAGCTTATTGTTATTTGGAATAGTTTCCTTGAGCTCTGCTTTCTTTATTATTTCAGGAGATGCGGGTGTTTGGATAGGAGCCACCGGTGTTGGTGTGAGTTCGGGTACTGGCGTCTCTACCGGTGCCGTGTTGGCAACAGGAGGGTTAACGACTGGCGGTACGGCTGGAACTGGTTGCGTGACAGAAACAGGCGCTGGCGCTTGAGCTATAGCTCTCTGTGACCCGAAAAGCTGGACTATTATAGTTGTTTGTTTTCCATCCAATTCTCCCGTGCCAACGGCTACGCCTATATCCTTGTGTTTATTATCTAAAAGGTTTGCTCTGTGTGTCGAACTTCCCATCCAAGCGTTAAAAACGCTGTTTGCATCATAAAAACCTTTTGCCAGATTTTCCCCGGCGTATTTGTAGTCATATCCTTGGCTGTCTATAAAATACCATGCTTCCGTTCCTGTTGGACTTACGTGGTCCCAATAATTTTTCTGAAACATATCAGTAAGTTTTGCATAGGCTGCTTTTTCTAGCGCAGTATTGCCCGAGACGACTCCTAGACCGCTTGCAGTCCTTGACTGGTTAGTCAGGTCGACAATGTTTTTTGCGAGTTGTGCATCATTTACATTTGCTGGGCCGGTATAATAAGCCAATCCAAAAGCGAACTGAGACAATATAAGCCCCAATGAATATATTGAAAGCATCCTGTGCCTAAAAGCATGCGGTCTGTAATCGTTATGAGGATGCGGTATAAACGCATGTACCAGTTTGTGCAAAACCTTCTTCATATTTATTTGATTATGACATAATCATTTTAATAATGCAACTGTTTTTACATTTTATTATGAAATCGCTATTTGATTTTATCTAAGCTGATTTAGGAACATCTCCCCTACCTTATAAACTGGGCCGGCGCCTATGGTGATTACGATGTCGCTGCTCTTTACATTCTCTTTCAAAAAGTCGGTGACTTCTTCAAATGTCGCAAGATACACGGCTTGATTTTGTATCTTATTTATCTCCTTAACTAATATTTCACTGCTTACTCCTGCTATATCTTTCTTTGAATCTCTGACCGCATAGATGTCGGGGATAATAACAGTGTCAGCTTCAGTAAAAGAATGGGCAAAATCCTCGAGTAAAAACTTTGTTCGCGAATACTGATGGGGCTGGAAAATGCACCACACTTTTCTTGATCTGTCGGGGTAGATGCTTCGCAGTCCCTCAAGAGTTGCTTTTACTTCGGTAGGATGGTGGCCATAGTCATCTATAACCATGATATTGTTTTTATTTCCTTTGACCTGAAAACGACGGTTTACTCCTTCAAATTCACCTAAAACTTCCCTTGTAACGCCGAGTTTTATCTCTAGCTTTGATGCCAAGGCGATGGCCGCCAAAGCATTTAGTATGTTATGTGCTCCTGGGATCTTTAAGGAAAAATCTCCGATCTTTTGTTCTCTTTTATAAACTGAAAAATAAGTGATCCCTTCTTTTACGGTGATATTCTTTGCTTTCCAGATAGCGTTCTCGTCGGAAATCCCGAAGGTTATTACCTCGCCTTCAAAATTCTCTATCACTTTTGAGATATTGAAATCGTCAGCTGAAACTATTAGGAAACCGTCTTTATCTGCTTGTGAGACAAATTTTTTAAATGTATCGACGATATCGCTTAGATTTTTGTAGGTGTCCAAGTGATCCGCTTCTACATTTGTGATGATGGCAGCGTAAGGATGGAGATCAAGGAAAGACCTTTCGTATTCGCAGGCTTCGGCAATGAAATATTCTCCTTTTCCGTGCTTTGCATTTACACCGGCATTTTTCACTTCTCCGCCGACTACTATCGTGGGGTCGAGCCCCGCACTCTCCAATATCATAGAAATCATAGTTGCGGTAGTCGTTTTACCGTGTGTTCCTGCTACCGCTATCCCCCTTTTTTTTGCCATCAGAGCGCCCAAAAGTTCTGATCTTCGATAAATCGGGATCTTTTTCTTCTTTGCTTCATCGACTTCGGGATTCCCCTTTATAGCAGCGCTTACGATGATTGCCTCTGCCTCTCCGATATTTTTAGCGTCATGCCCGAGATGGACTTTGGCGCCGAGCTTCTCTAGGTCTTTTGTGATACCATTTTGGACAATATCAGAGCCCGAAACTTGTTTCCCCTCTTTGAGCAGTATCTTAGCAATTCCGCTCATCCCGATCCCGCCGATACCTATAAAGAAGAAGTTTTTATGGTCAAGTATTTGTTTATCTTTCATGGAGACATTTTAACACAAAAGCGCAATCTTTTTGCGCTTTTTTTACATCTGATTAACTAGTTTTTTTTATTTCTTTTTACGGCAATTGCCAGTTGTAAAACAAACAATGCTCACAAATATTGTAACAAGAACGGCAAAAAACCAGAATTCATAATTTAAAAACGGCTTGCTATCAAACTTCATCTTCTCTATTCCCCACTTGTGCCATTCTTCACCTATGAAGAAAAAGATACCGAAAATGACCGAAGCTTTTGTAAAACCTGCAAGAAGTGATTCGTTCGTATCTTTGGTTTTCGTGAAGGCAGTCAATATAAATGTCGCGATCAAGGAAACTATAAGAGTAAATGCTACTCTGCCGTAGAAACCCATAGATACGGCATCTTTTATAGGACTGATACTCCATTTGTGCAGTACCGGATAATATGCAGGAAGATTGACACCTGTTATCCCTACAAAGACATAGATAAACGTGGCTATTGTAATGAAATATGAGATAAATTTTAGTGTTTGATCTTTCATATATTTGCTGTTAGCTATTGGTCATTTGCTATTTAGATTAAACAATCTACATTCTATTTAAAACGGTAAGCACAAATCCGGCGATAAACTTGATTACAAATACTAGCGTTACTGTTGAAACCAAAAAAGTGAAGAGTTTCTTTCTGTTGTCCTCGGACTTATCGTTCGTGCTTCCTGCCAGCACTATAACTGCAATGGCTGCAAACAGAGCTATCGCTCCGATGTGTTCCTTTACTTCAAAGATGCCGGTAGCCCATGGGCGGACTTTGTCAAAATCTGCCGCTCTGACTTTTACTCTGAAAACAGGATAAATAAGAAGCCCGAGAACAAAAGTTACAATATAGCCCCATGCACCGAGAATAGATGCTTTGACGCCAGTTTTCCAGTCTTTATTACTAGCTAAGACGATATAAGAAAAAGCGGCCAGCAAAGCTATCAAGCTCACTATGGCCGTTACCAAGTGTATTCCTAAAAGTATTGATGAGATGTTTTCTAAAAATAACATATTAAGTTCTTATGTATATATAATAGTGGTTAGCAATCGATCGTGTCAACTATTTTTGTAATAAATATTTATGCTACAATAAATACGTATGACAAAATATATTCTAAATTCGGGCGGAGTCGGCGCTTTTCCCGATAAAGCCAAAAAATATTATAAAGGAATATTGGAAGGGTAATATCAATGAAAGAACAAATAAAACATCAATCTATCTTTATCCGCGGCGGTGAAGCTTTCGATAATAAGGAGGAGTTTTATTCATACATAAAGAATAGACCTTTTGATCCTTATTATAACCCAAGAAGATGGACTGACTGGCTCGAATGGAGTCTTTCAGAAAAATTTGATTCATTTACTCCTATGATGCCAAACAAACAGTGGGCAGACTATGAGGGTTGGAAGATTTGGTTTGAAAGATACTTGCCTTATATAAATCATAATAAAAAATCTAAACTCATTATGATAGGGCATTCTCTTGGAACTATATTTTTAGCGAAATACTTATCAGAGAATAAATTTCCAAAAAAAATCCACCAGATGCATTGGGTCTGCTCAGTTTTTGAAAATAAAGGGTTGGTTGATGAAAAAATTACAACTTTTGAGTTTGACGTTCATAAATTAAAAAATATAGAATCACAAGTAGACAAAATATTTTTTTACCATTCGAAGGATGATCACTTAGTCCCTTTTTCTCACTCAAAAAAATTTATGAAATATATGCCCAAAGCTCATCTTTTTAGTTTTAAAGACAGAGGGCATTTCAATCAACCGGCTTTTATGGAGATATTGCAGGTAATTCAAGAGAATCTTTAATGTAATACTCCCTATTAAGAGGGTATCCATGCGGTATTTAGTATAAATAAGTAAAACGTGGTTTTAATATTGGTTCGGAGGGAGGGATTCGAACCCCCGTTCTTAGGACCAGAACCTAATGTCCTACCACTAGACGACCTCCGATCAAGATTTCGGCGGATAAACGCCACCTGATGTCCTACTCGCCTCGACTCGCGTGACTTATCGACGCGAGACGGGCCGCTAGACGACCTGGGAATACGATTGGTTAAAACAAAACCGCTAACCTTTGTTAGCACCTACATATTAGCAAATAAGAGGCAGATTTACAAACGAAACTTTTTAAAGGACATCCCTATTTATAACAAAAAACTCTTATATTTTTCTTCGGATTTATTTAGAATAGAATCTATGGCTTATAGAAGAACTATCAAAAATTACAGTAGTTATAAACGAAAATCGCGACTTTGGGTCCCAATAATATTTATTGTTATATTCCTAGCGGTTATTTTTTTCCCAAAGCCAAGTCAGGACACAGATTCTGTTTCGAGTGAATCAACACAAATAGTAGAAATAAATAAGACATCCCTCTTAACAATTATTAAAGAAAAAATCTTAGGAACAGAAAGCAAAGATGAAACTGAGCTTTTAGGTGAGATAAATGAATATCTGGAAACAACGCCCGGGACTTATGGTCTATATGTTCATGAACTTGGAACAGATAAAAGTTTCGGTATAAATGAAGAGATGTCTTTTCCGGCGGCGAGTACTGTGAAGATACCGCTTCTTATGTCGCTCTATAAAGATATCTATGAAGGGAAGGTATCTAAAGACACTGTTATGACCTATACGATAAACGACGAGGAAACAGGAACTGGGAGTATCCAGTATACTTCTTTCGGAACAAGATGGACGGTTTCTGAAATTGCCAAAAGAATGATGAAGCAGAGCGACAATGTGGCAAAAAATATGATTTTCCGTTTGGTAGGATATAGAAGAGCACAAGAATACATCACGGGGCTCGGTGTGAAAGGCGTGGATATGTCTCTAGAAAATAAGACTACGTCAAAAGACTCAGGAACACTCCTGAAACTTATCTATGAAAATAAAACGGTAGATAAAGAACTTTCCGACGAAATGTTAGAGCTTATGGTAAAAACGGATTTTGAAAAAAGATTGCCCAGATATCTGGAAGGAGTGAAAGTATCTCACAAGATCGGAACTTGGGCCGGAGCTATAAGCGATACTGGGATAGTATTTCTAGAAGGCAGACCATATACGATATCCGTGTACAGCGAAGGGATACAGAGTGTGGATGAAGCTGAAAAAGTTATCGGAACGATATCAAAAAAGGTTTACGACTATGAGAAGTCGAAGAAAAAAGGAAAGTTCGGTTTTTAGAGGACCGCTTTTTCCAATACAAACTTCCCCTTTTCATCTTTGAGTTCGAATGGATATTCGCCGTTAAAACAAGCAAGACAGAAGTCTTCTTTTGGAAGACGGGTTGACTTCACAAGTCCGGAAAGAGATAAATATCCAAGTGAATCCGCCCCAACGTGCTTTCTGATCTTCTCTACAGACATCTTATTTGCTATAAGTTCATCTTCAGTAGCGGTATCAAGACCTAAGAAACAAGGATTCAGCATCGGCGGACAAGTGATCCTGACATGAACTTCTTTTGCCCCTTTTTCTTTCAAAAGTCCAACAATTTTTTTGGTGGTATTCCCTCTGACTATAGAGTCATCTACAAGAACTACATTTTTTCCGGTGATTACAGACCTCAAAGCATTTAGCTTCAGCTTTATCCCTCTTTTTCTTAGTCTTTGATCCGGATTTATAAATGTTCGACCGATATATCTGTTTTTTATTAAACCTTCTCTATATGGTATCCCGCTTTCTATCGAATATCCGATGGCTGATGGGATTCCTGACTCAGGGACCCCAATCACCAAATCTGCCTTTACCGGGTATTCTTGGGCTAAATATCTGCCTAGGTTTTCTCTCACAGTATAGACTGACTGTTTGTTGATAAGGCTGTCAGGACGAGCAAAATAAATATATTCAAATATGCAAAAAGATTTTTTTGTGCTCGGAAAGTAATGCGACCCAACTCCATTTTTTGTAATTGTTATGATCTCTCCCGGTTCTATATCTCTCAAACGTTTTGCACCTATCGTACCAAAAGCGCAGGTTTCAGAAGCCACGGCATATCCACCATTTAGTTTAGCTAGCGAGAGAGGTCTTACGCCATGCGGGTCGCGGAAAGCGTAGAGGGCATCCTTAGTAATCAAAGTTATAGAATAAGCTCCCTCGAGTTTTTCCATCGCCGAAAGTATTTTTTGCTCAAACGTTCTCCCTTCGGATCGAGTTATCATTTTCGCTATAATCTCGCTGTCTGTGGTTGTCTCAAACTCAAAACTGTCTTTGAGATCATTTTTTAATTCGGAAGTATTTGTGAGATTACCATTATGAGCGATAGTAAAAGGTCCTAGTTCGCATTCCTGATACATTGGCGAGGCATTTTGGTCATGGTTTGATCCGGTAGTCGAATATCTCACATGCCCTATAGCAAAGTCTCCTTTTAGGGTTTCGAGACCCGGTTCGTCGAACACTTGTGAAACTAGTCCCAGCCCTTTTAGAAGATGGATTTGGTTATTATCGGAAGTTGCGATGCCGGCACTCTCCTGCCCTCTGTGTTGCAGTGAATAGAGTGCAAAGTAGGTAATCCTCGCCGTATCTTCCCCTGGAGCGTAAACGCCAAAAACTCCGCATTCCTCATGTAATTTATCCATAGAAATATGTTTAAAATTCCAAATAACAAATAATAAATTCCAAATACCTGCCCGAATCGTTCGAGGCGGGAATACGAAATCTCAATTTTCTAAAATTCGAAAAGGTTTGTTTTTGGTCATTTGAATTTGATTTTTGTTATTTATTTGTTATTTGATGTTTGGGATTTGTTTTTTAATCTCCCTAAGTGCTATATCGGCTCGGAAGTGCATATCTTTAAAATTCACTTTTCCTATCTCAGTATAGACCTTATCTCTTGCTTCTTCTATATCTTTTCCAAGAGCGGAGAGACAGATCACTCTTCCGCCATTTGTAACAATATCCGCATCTACTTTTTTAGTTCCTGCGTGGAATACTATGGCATCCTTTACATTATTTAACCCAGAAATTACAACTCTTTTTTGTATTCTTTAGGATATCCGCCAGAAGCTAGAACGACTCCTACGCAAACTTTTTCGTTCCACTCTATCTTTTGGAAACCAAGGTTGCCATCTATCACTGACTCAAATATGTCTACTATATCGGTCTTAAGTCTTGGTAATATCACTTGAGTTTCGGGGTCTCCAAAGCGGCAATTGTATTCGAGTAATTTTGGTCCGTCATCGGTTAATATTACTCCGGCATACAAAAACCTTTATAATTGATCCCCTCTTTTAACAATGCCTTAAGAGTGGGTTCTATAAGCTTTTTGATTATTTTATCTTTTAGTTCTTCGGTATAAAATCCCAGAGGCGAGTAGACTCCCATCCCACCGGTATTCACCCTTCATCATTGTCGTTTACTCTTTTGTAGTCGCAGGCGGGTACCATTACTTTATAATTATTGCCATCGACAAATGAAAGCACTGAAACTTCATGTCCTTCAAGAAATTCCTCGACAATCATCTGATTTCCGGCATCTCCAAACGCTTTATCTACTAAGATTTGATCAATGCCGTTTTCCGCTTCTTCCTTTGTTTTGCAGATAAGGACTCCTTTGCCTGCAGCAAGTCCGTCCGCTTTCAGGACTATTGGTTTAGTAAGGGACTGTCCCTTAGCAAGTTCATCCAGATATTTTTTTGCTTCTTCTTTATCTGAAAATGTTTCGCTTTTCCCGCAAGGGATGTTATATTTTAGCAAAAGTTCTTTGGTCCAAACTTTGCTTCCCTCGAGTTTGGCAGCTTCCTTGTTTGGACCGAATATTTTTGAACCTCTTCCCTCAAATACATCGACAATGCCCATACAGAGAGAAGTTTCTGGTCCGACTATAGTAAGATCAATATTATTTTTTTGGGCGAAATCGGCTAATTTTTCAATCTCAGTATTTTTAATATCTACATTTGTAGCTATCTCTGCCGTCCCACCATTTCCCGGCGCAACAAATATCTCAGTTACTTTTGGCGATTGTTTTATTTTCCAAACTAATGTATGTTCTCTTCCACCGGAACCTACAACAAGTATTTTCATAGGTATTTTTTATTAATTATTACCTTTTTACATTGTCTTTACAAAACAATTCTATTGCTTTTGGCAAAATCTCATCCTCTGCGTCGTGGATCTTTTTTCCAAAAGTTTCCAGGGTGTCTTCAGGTGTCCTTCTTACCTCTTTTTTTAGGATGACCGGTCCCGCATTCATATCTAGGGTAACAAAATGAACTGTACAGCCGGAAACTGCTACTTTCGCCCTAAAAGCGTCGCCTATACCGTCTACGCCCCTGAAAACGGGGATGGTTTGACCGTCCTTTGTCGAAACCGTATCTTCTTTGGTATCGGTAAGTAGTGCGGGATGAAGATTAATAACATTACCATCAAATAAATCTATAAATTTTTGCGAAACGAGATAGTCCTACCCAGCTAGTACTACAAGGTCAGGATCCTTCCCTTTTAGATAATTTATCAGATCATTTTCAAAATATTCTCTTGTCTCTCCTTTTTCTTGATAATCCTTTAGTCGAAAAAAAGCAGTATCTATCCCCTTTTTCTTTGCAAGTTCGATACCTTCTGATTTATCTTTGAAACTAATAACTGTAACAATTTCAGCGTTCAGATTTTGATAATCCAATATCGGTTTTAATTTCGAACCGCTGCCTATTAAAATCGCAATTTTTTTCATTTA
>PFMH01000011.1:0-1054 GCA_002785325.1 bacterium (Candidatus Howlettbacteria) CG_4_10_14_0_8_um_filter_40_9
GTGGTATTATTAAAAAGATTTAATAAAATACAAATTAATTATGAAACTATCAAATTATCATCGGGGAATTGGTTTGGCTTTTTTAGTATCCTTAATATCTGGATTTTCAATATTTTTTTCAAGTTTTGCCGTCAAAGTTTTAAAGGATCCTTTTGTTTTTACAACTTTAAAAAATATCATCGTAGCTTTGATTTTGTGCTCTTTTTTTATTCTTTACAAAAAATGGAGCGGGCTAAAACTAATCAAGACTGGGGAGTGGATTTATTTGATTTTAATAGGAATCATCGGAGGAGGCGCGCCTTTTTTACTTTTCTTTAAAGGGCTTTCTATGACTTCCCCTATTGCGGGCGGATTTATCCATAAAACACTTTTTATTTGGGTTTCTGTTTTAGCTATAATTTTTTTAAAAGAAAAGTTGGGCAAGATTCAATGGGTAGCCCTGGGCGTTTTAGTTTTGGGTAATTTTTTATTAGGAACATTTAATTCTTTTCGCCTTGGCGCAGGTGAGACGATGATTCTTTTAGCAACTGTTCTTTGGGCCGTGGAATATATTTTAGCTAAAAAAGTTTTAAGTAATTTAGATTCTCTCACGGTAGCTTGGGCAAGAATGTTTTTTGGCTCTTTTGTGTTAATTTCTTATTTGCTAATAAACGGCAAGGCGTCTCAATTGCTTTTATTAGATAAAAATCAGTGGGGATGGACTGCGTTAATTACAATGTTTTTATTAGGTTATGTGACTTTATGGTACAAAGCGCTAAAATTAGCTCCGGCCAGCACGGTGAGCAGCGTCTTAGTTTTGGGATCTTTGATCACAACCTCGCTTTCTTTAATTTTTATAAACGGATTTAAAATTAACAGCCTGCAGATTGGCGGGATGATATTGATCATTGCGGGACTGTTTATGTTTTTGGCTTTCCGGCGCAAGGGTCAAGAAATTCAACGCTTGGCGCTTAGTTCTTAATTTATAATTTATATGAACTTAGACGGCATAACTTCTTGCGCTCGTTACGCTTTTATGCCCAATCGTTTGCAATATTGCGGTCCTGACAAAAAC
>PFMH01000011.1:1214-2051 GCA_002785325.1 bacterium (Candidatus Howlettbacteria) CG_4_10_14_0_8_um_filter_40_9
GCAATAATTTATTGCGAAATGTAGATTTATCTAAATTTTACGAACACTTACTAGAAGATCATTCACTCAGAAAAAAGCTGGATATAAAATCTAAAGACACTTTAACGAATAAAATTTACCGAGGCGTCAAGCCACACCACTCTTTCCATGTTTTTCATATTTATAAAAGAACAGGAAACACAGAAACCCTACATACTTTAAATACAATGAATGAATGTCGTATTTCCTGGGGACAAGTTAAGGAGATTTTTCCTGATAAATTAATTGTGCAATATAATCCTTTAGTCATAGAAAACGAAAAGGTTAATCTTGGACCATTGATAAATCGTGAGGTTTTTTACAATTTAAACGATCAGGGGTTTTTAAAACCGCCCGCAACTGGCGATTGGGTTTCAATACATTGGGGGTGGGTTTGTGAAAAATTAACTCTACGCCAAAAAAATAATCTGGAATTTTGGACTAATCACCACTTAAACCTTCTCGGAAAAACTTATTTAAACTAAAACGCCTTCAATATCTCGCTGGGGCGTTTTTCTATTTTGTAATGTTATCAATTAATTTTTTATTTTTTGTTTTTCTTTCAACCCACCAAGGATAAAAATACAGTACTGAACCAGTCAGAATCATAAACCCCAGCACTATTGCAAATAAAACGCTTAAATTATTATGAACATACCTCATCACCCCTAAATCTAAAAGTTGAGCTATATATTCTGGGGTTAAAGACACATTACCGCCCGGGAAAGAGGCGCCCGAAGCTCCTGGCGCAACGCTACCAGAAAGCGCGTTGTCGCCTGAAGGCAGACCCAGATTAAACTTTTGGACATTGCTTTGATA
>PFMH01000084.1 GCA_002785325.1 bacterium (Candidatus Howlettbacteria) CG_4_10_14_0_8_um_filter_40_9
GGGGTTGCAAAGTACCAAACTCTAAGAAGTGATTCAATAATAAAAGGAAAATCGCGGAAATAAACGCTTAATGCTGAGGTAAAAAGAGCCGCACCATAGTTAAAAAACATACTCAGAATAAGGATTGCTGGAAAAAGCAGGAGCCCAGTAAAGCTAATCTTCACCGCCATAAAGGGGAGGATCACTCCCAGAACCGCCAAAGCGAAGAAAAAATGGATCAAATTCGCCAGAACCATTGCCAGCGGGAAGATTTCCCGAGGAAAATAGATTTTCTTGATCAAGCCTGCATTGCCAACAACGGCCTGCGATCCTTGACTAACTGAAGAGGCAAAGAAATTCCAAGGAAGGATTCCGATCAAAAGAAAGATTGGGAAGTTCTCAATCCCCCGGGAAAAAAAGTGAAAAATCTAAACGCCCTTTCCGGAGGAGAGAGAACGCTTACTTCGCTGGCGCTTCTTTTTGCGATACTTTCCGTAAATCCTAGCCCATTTTGCGTACTAGACGAAGTAGATGCCGCGCTCGACGAAGCAAATACAAAACTTTTCTTGAAAATATTGTCTACCCTTGCCGCCAGCACGCAGTTTATCGTCATTACTCACAACAGAGACACGATGCGAACGGCCGACATCCTTTACGGTGTGACTATGGACTCCGAACACGTCTCAAAACTATTGTCTCTAAGACTGAAAGAAGCAGAGGCAGCGGTAAAATAGCGGACTAATTGATTGGTTAATAGGTTAATAGAAGGAGAGGGATCTCTCCACATGAGTCGAGATGACAAAGGAGTTTGTCTACTAGTTTTTGTTATTTCAAGTATTACAATAAATATTGGGGGAGGAGGATTTATTTCTATTTCCTCGCCGTAACTTCTCATAAGTGTCATTTCGACCCATACGGAGAAATCGCTTCATTCTTATCCTTATGGGTAGAAAGGGATCCCTCCGCACGGGTCGGGATGACAAGAGCTGGTGATGTTGAGAGGTTACCCAAAATCTAGATTCTAGTCACTAACCACTAACCACTTATTCCTACCCATGACACAAGAACAAGCACTAAAAATATTGAAAACCGGAGCCAATGTATTTTTGACCGGTGAGCCGGGAGCTGGGAAGACGCATACGATAAATATGTATGCCAACTATTTGCGCGGTTACGATATCGAGCCGTCGATCACGGCTTCTACCGGCATCGCCGCTACTCACATAAGCGGTATGACCATACATTCGTGGAGCGGGATCGGGATAAAAAAGGATTTTTCTACTTCCGATTTGGACTCCATCGCAAGCAACGATTATGTAGCGCGAAGAATCAAGAAATCAAAAGTTTTGATAATTGACGAGGTCTCGATGCTCGACTCTAAGACATTGGACGCAGTAGACGCCGTATGCCGCAGAGTGAAGAATAAGATAAATCTGCCCTTTGGCGGTATCCAAGTGGTGCTCGTCGGGGATTTTTTTCAGTTGCCTCCAGTAGCTAGAGCGGGAGAAACGGCTGGTTTTGCATTTGCTTCAAACGCATGGCAGGAGATGAACCCCGAAGTTTGTTATCTTTCTGAGCAGCACAGACAAGAAGATAAGAATTTCCTATCTGTCCTCTCGGCTATAAGATCAGATAGTTTCGACGGCGAACATTATGCTCACATAGAGGCTCGGATGACAGGTCAACAAGAACCGCCAAAAAATATTACCAAACTTTTCCCGCACAATGCTGATGTGGATCGGATAAACTCGAACGAATTGGACAAGATCCCCGAGGAAGAGCATATCTTTGAGATGAGCTCGAGCGGGCAAAAAAATATTGTTGAAACGCTAAAAAGAGGATGCCTCTCACCAGAAAAACTGGTGTTAAAAAAAGGAGCGGTGGTGATATTTACGAAAAATAATTTAAAAGAATATTTTGTAAACGGAACGCAAGGAAGGGTGACAGGATTTGATAGTGAGACGGGATACCCGATAGTCAGGACAAAGTCTGGGCGTACGATCGAGGTTGGCCCGATGGAGTGGACGGTTGAAGAACACGGTTGGGTCCGAGCAAAGATAGTTCAGATACCGTTAAAATTGGCTTGGGCGATAACGATTCACAAGAGCCAAGGTATGAGTTTGGATGCAGCGTTAATGGATCTTTCAAAAGTATTTGAGTTTGGTCAAGGATATGTTGCGCTTTCTAGAGTGAGGAGTCTGGACGGGCTTCATTTATTGGGCATTAACGAGCATGCTCTTCTCGTGCACCCTGAGATTTTAGATATAGACCATGATTTTCGAAATAATTCTACTGCTACTATTCAAGAGCTGCAAAATGTGGAGGATGGGGATTTACTTTTGCGATTTGACGCATTTATTAAACAATGTGGTGGAAAAAAATTGACCGAAGATGAAAAAAATGATAGGAAGATCAAAAAGAAGAAACCGAAAAAGAGTACTCATGAGGTAACATTGGAGATTTATAAAAGGGGAAAGGGTATCAAAGAGATCGCAAAAGAGCGCGGGCTTGCCGAGGGGACGATCTTGTCGCATATCGAAGCGTTGGTATCGCAAGGGAAGATAGAACGAAAAGATTTTGAAAAATATATCAGCCAAAAGTTGCTGAAAGATATCCCCGCTATTATCCGAGAATTCAAAAGGTTGGATACCGACAAACTTTCTCTCGTACGCGAATCATTTGGTAACAAATATTCATATGACGAGATCCGCTTGGCGAGGATGATGATGGAGTGAGGGTTAAAAATACTAATATTGAGACCGCTGAAAAACTTTTTTATAGTGTCATTCTGGCTTGTCCAGAATCATTTTTCTCGCTCAGACATTTGATTCTGGACTCCTAGCCGTCGCCAGAATGACGGATTTAGGGATTTTTTCTACAATCTCTAGTATTTCTGATTGACATTTTTTAACATTTACGGTAATATTTGAATGCAAACACCAAGTAAATCAAGAAAAGGAGTAAAAGTTGTTAAGAATAAGATTCGCGCGAACGGGAAAGAAGAAACAAGCTAGCTACCGAGTAGTAGTTGCAGAAAAGAGCAGAGCCGTTCAATCAAAATTTGTAGAAATATTGGGTTGGTACAATCCTCATACAAAAGAACTGCAAGTGGATAAAGAAAAACTTCAGGTTTGGCTATCTAAAGGAGCCAGCCCCTCTGATTCTATGGCTAAAATATTTAAACTCAATGGCATAGAGCTTCCTTCTTGGGTAAAAATAGTAGAAAAGAATAAAGAGCCAAAGAAGAAGGCGCAAGCAACCGCTGCTTCGAAAGCAGAAGCCTCAAAGGAAGAAATATCAGAAGAGCCGGCCATAGAAGCTGAAGCGGAGCAAGTAGTTGAAGAGAGCTCTAAGAAGGATGCGGTTGACGAAACTATCGAAACCGTGGCACCGACAGAAGAACCAGCGGATAATGAGGAAGTAATAGTAGAAGAAGCGATTCCCGATGTCAGCGAAGCAGAAGAAGTTGACGAAGCAAAGGAAGATAATAGGGAAAAGGAAAACAAGGAGTAATTATTCTTCGACCTTGTGGAGAAGATTTAGATATTTTAACGGCAGTTCTCCATAAAGTCGAACAATAAAGATTAAGTCGAATAATATTAATATCATTAAGCAGGACCCCACTACCGGGGCAAGAATGATCCTCCTTTGCTAAAGCTACTGGAGGACTAGAAAGGAAAGAAATGGCGGAAAAATTTGAAGATAAAGATTTTTTAGACTTTGTGGTAAAGTCGATAGTAAAAAAACCGGAAGATGTTGTGACCAAGAGGTCTGTTGACGAGATGGGAGTCCTTTTAGAACTGACAGTTGATAAAGATGACATGGGAGTTGTTATCGGAAAAGAAGGAAAGACTGCCAAGGCTCTTCGAGCACTCTTGAAAGTTCTAGGCGCAAAAAATGATGCCAGAGTAAACTTGAAGATCGTAGAACCGGAAGGATCTGAAAGACCATACAAAAAAGACGAAGCGTCTGCCTCTGTACCTGAAGAAGTTAAAGCAGAAGAACCTAAGGTAGAAGAAGAGACTACCGAAGAAACTCCTGTGGCGGAGGCACCAGCAGAAGAGGAGGAAGACAATGAGGCTCCTTTGGCTGATCTAGATCTCTAGGGTGTAGCTGTTGGTTCAATGCTCAAAGATCATAGTAAATAAAAAAAGATATAGAAAAACAAAGAGACTGAATCCAGTCTCTTTGTGTTATAATTAGGGTTGCAAATTCGTCATTCTGGCTTGTCCAGAATCAGATATTTATATTTTATGAATTATTACACATATATTATGGCAAATGATCGGCCGACTCTTTACACCAGTATGACAAATAACTTGATTCGCAGAGTCTATGAACATAAGAAAGAATTAGTCGAAGGGTTTACCAAGAAGTATCATTTGCATAAACTGGTTTATTATGAAGTCTTTGATTCTCCGAAAGAAGCGATTATAAGAGAGAAGCAAATCAAAGATTTAGACAGAAATGAGAAAATAAATTTAATTAAAAAATTTAACATTAACTTTGAAGATCTTTATAATAAGATAATATAAGGATTCTGGACAAGCCAGAATGACAATATCATGAAGACATTTCACATCCTTACACTTTTTCCAAAGATGTTTGAAGGACCATTTTCAGAAAGCATGATAAAAAGGGCTTTAACAAACGGTCTTATTGACATAAAAATTTATAACTTACGCGATTGGGGTCTTGGCAAGCACAAACAAGTGGACGATACGCCTTATGGCGGAGGGGCGGGAATGGTAATGCGTTTTGATGTTTTATCAAACGCAATATCCAACATCCAATTAACAATATCCAAATTGCCGAAGTCTGGAGTCCGTAGTCTGAAGACTATCCTACTAACTCCGCAAGGTGAAAAATTGGACCAGAAAAAAGTTAGAAGTTTTTCTAGCTCAAAATTCACGGATTTTATTCTGATCTGCGGGCATTATGAAGGGTTTGATGAAAGAATTAGAGATTTAGTAGACGAAGAATTGTCGATTGGAGACTACGTTTTAACCGGAGGAGAGATACCTGCAATGGTATTAGTAGATTCTATATCCAGACTTATTCCCGGTGTTTTAGGCAAGGAGGAGTCGCATTTGAGTGAAACATTTGAAAACAATCTGCTTGAATATCCTCATTACACTAGACCGGAAAAATTTAACGGAAGGAAGGTTCCAGAAATATTATTGTTTGGGGATCATAAAAAGATAGAAGAGTGGAGAAAGAAGGAAGCGGAGACAAGAACAGAGAAGAAAAGACCGGATCTGCTAAGCTAGCTTTTAGCAAGGATCTGATTCCAGCTAATTTGTTAGACATTGGCAGCTTAATCTTATTTGAAACAGAGGATAAATTCCGATATAATATTAGAGACATTTATAATTATAGAAAGGTAAAATATGGTAAAAATAGATATAGATCATGACCTTTGTATCGGTTGCGGTACTTGTGAAAGTATATGCTCTGAAGTTTTTGAAGTCAGAGATGATGGAAAATCTCATGTAAAAGAGGGCGTGGATCTCGAAACTGTTGATAAAAATCTTTTGGCTGAGATAAAAGATGCGGAAGACAGCTGTCCCGAGCAGGCGATAATTGTAAAAGAATAAGAATTGTATATGGAAGAGGGTAAAAACAAAAAAATATTTCTGATAACAACTATTGTACTGTCTATAGTGCTTTTAGTCGGCGGTTTTTTCCTTTTCAAATACTACAAAAAAGCAACGCAAAAGGAAGCGGTTATAAATGAAAAAATCTCGACATCGGTAAAAGAAGCAGAAGACAAAAAGACAAAAGAGTTAAATGCCGATTATGAAAAAAAGACGGCCGCTTTGCTGGCAAATCCTTGGAAAGAGTTTAAAACAGACGATTTTTTTGGGCCGATAGCATTCAAATATCCGAAAGATTGGCATGATCGCATTACCAACGATAGCGGAAGTGTGGACGAATTTGTTTTTTTGGCCGATCCTGACTGGATTATCGATACGCGCGGTGGAAAAGGTCCGTTTACAGCTCTCGTTTTTAAGGTTATTGACAAGCGGTATGAGGACGAACTAAAAGCTTATCAGAATAAAAATAAACCAAAAAAAACAGTTTATGACATTAAAGAAACTAATCTCTCAGGTATTTTCGGGTCGAGGGTAAGCGGTGTAAATAATGACACAGGTAAAAATATAGAGTTCGTGCTTATCCCGTACAGGGACAAGACTTTCTATATGGGGACTGAAGACAAGGATAGATTTGGGAGTACTTATAATGAAATGCTCAGCTCTCTAGTTCTAAATAAATAAACTCCTGCTGGTATAATGCAAGGAACGATTTAGTCTATATGGTTGTTTCGTGCTTTCTTACGTGCTAGATTGATTTAGTCAATACGGTCCATCATATTATTTGTAAAAATTTAAATATTAAAAATGAAATTTAAGTTAGAGTCTGACTACAAACCCAAAGGAGATCAGCCGGAGGCCATAAAACAGTTGGCTTCGGGACTTGCTGCTGGGAAAAAGTATCAGACACTTCTGGGCGTGACCGGTTCGGGTAAGACATTTACGATGGCAAACATTATCGAGAAAACGCAAAAGCCGACGCTTATCATCTCTCACAACAAAACTCTTTCAGCACAGCTTTATGAAGAATTCAAGGAATATTTTCCCGAAAACGCCGTTCATTTTTTCGTCAGTTACTACGACTATTATCAACCGGAAGCGTATGTGCCTCGGACGGATACTTATATCGAAAAAGACGCTTCTATAAATGAGGAGATAGATCGCCTCAGGCACGCTTCCACTTCATCATTGCTTTCCAGAAACGATGTCATCGTCATTGCTTCGGTTTCTTGTATCTACGGTATCGGCGAACCGAAAGAATATATGCAACAAAGCGTAGAAGTCTTCGAAGGACAGGAGATAAAGCGCGAAGAACTCATTAGACAGCTTATAGACGTACAGTATGAGAGAAATGAGATCGATTTTTCCCGAGGTAAAGTAAGAGCGAGGGGCGGAATCGTAGACATATTCCCCGTTTATGAAGAAGCAACATATAGAGTGGAATTTTTCGGCAACAAGATAGAATCCATAAAATATCTCGATCCTTTGACTGGGGAGATCAAGAAAACGATGAAAAATCTGGTCGTTTTCCCCGCAAAACATTTTGTGACTTCAAAAGAAAATATTACAAAAGCAATTGATCTTATAAAAAATGAATTGCAAACGCAAGTAGCCAAGATGAGGAAACAAGGAAAACTGCTGGAAGCGCAACGTCTGGAGCAAAGGACCAACTACGATATTGAGATGATGATGGAAACAGGATACTGCTCCGGGATCGAGAACTATTCTCTCTATCTTTCAGGGAGAAAGCCAGGGGATGCACCTTTTACTCTCCTTGATTTCTTTAAGTATAATGCAGAAAAATTCCAAAAAGACAAAAACGACTTCTTGACAATCGTCGATGAATCTCACATGACGATTCCGCAAGTCAGGGGCATGTACAACGGAGACAGAGCGAGAAAAACGACGCTTGTCGAGCACGGATTTCGTCTTCCCTCCGCTTTGGACAACCGACCATTAAAATTCGACGAGTTTGAGAAAAGAGCGAACCAAGTGATCTTTACAAGCGCGACCCCGGAGGAATACGAAATTACAAAAAGTACAGAAAACAGGATTATTAACAGCAAAAAATATTATGAGATGAAAGAGGACGGAGGGAACGTCAATGGTGTCGTAGAACAGCTGATAAGGCCGACCGGACTTTTGGACCCGATCATCGAGGTCAGGAAAACCGAACATCAGATAGATGATCTCGTGGATGAAATAAGGAAATCCGTTGCGAAAAACCAAAGAGTTTTGGTAACAACTCTTACCAAAAGGATGTCGGAAGATCTGACGGAATACTTAAAAGAAATGGGCATCAAAGTGACATATCTCCATGCCGATATCGACACACTAGAAAGACCGGAGATCCTAAAACAGCTACGTTCTGGGGTAGTCGATGTTGTTGTTGGAATCAATCTTCTTCGCGAGGGACTGGATCTCCCTGAAGTATCGTTGGTTGCTATCCTCGATGCTGATAAAGAAGGTTTTTTACGTTCTGATAAAGCTCTTATTCAAACAATTGGTCGAGTTGCCAGACATCAGGAAGGAAGAGTTATCATGTATGCCGATAAAATCACTGGCTCTATGGAAAGAGCCATAGAGGAAACAAAAAGGAGAAGAAAAGCGCAGAAATCGTATAATAAAAAACACGGCATCACGCCGCTTAGCATACAAAAAGCCATAAGGGCCGGATTCTCTGATTACCTCGAAAGGATCAAAGAAGAAACCGAGATCAAGATCGATATATCGAATATCCCAAAAGATGAGCTGGGGCGTTTAGCAAAAGAGTTGGAACAAAAGATGGATCTCGCCGCCAAAAACCTCGAGTTTGAAAAAGCCGCCGAGTATCGTGATCAGATAGAAGAGATCAAAGACAAGATGAATTCTAAGTTCTAGCATTTAGGTTTTGTCCACTTGTTTTGGATTTGGATAAGATTTAAAATGAGTTAGAAATATTAGATAATTTACGCTAAATGTCTTATGGATATTTGGTACTAAAATAATAAAACTATGGAAACGAATATTCTAAAAGCATTTCATAATATATCAAAACTAAAAAATTTCAAACTCACCGAGCTTTATTCTGGTCAAAATCGCATGAACAATGTTGGTACTGCTCTGGAGTATTTTGTTAGAGATATTTTTTGTTCTAGTATAGACATTGTTGGCTTAGTAAATAAAGACAAAAAGCACTCAGAATATCTTTCATATTTAGGCAATCAAAATAATCCACCAGACTTTATTGTTAAAAATGGTGATGCAATAGAAGTGAAAAAGATAGGGCGGTTAGTTAGTAGCATCGCTTTAAATAGTTCTTATCCAAAATCAAAACTGCACAGCGATGATGTCCGTATTCTTAGATCTTGCAGGGAGTGTGACGGCGGGGAATGGGTAAAAAAAGATATTATATATGCAGTTGGCTCTGTTACAGATTCAAAAATAAAAACTCTTTGGTTTATTTACGGAGATTGTTATGCAGCAGACAGAGAGGTGTATGAAAAAACTTTCAGAAGCATTTCTAAAAAAGTGAGGGAAGTTGATCATCTTGATTTTACAGCAGAAACAAATGAAATCGCTGGAGTAAGAAAGATTGATCCGCTTGGCATTACATATCTAAGAGTAAGAGATATGTGGGGGATTGACACGCCTCATAAAGTTTTTGGTTCTTTAACGGAATTTAATCGCAAGTCGAATTTTTCAGCATTTGCTCTTATGAGTGATGATAAATATAAATCATTCCCGAAACAAGATAGAGACAATATTGAAACAAATTCAAAAATAAAAGTAAAATCGATCGAAATAAAATCACCTAATAATCCAGCCAATTACTTAAAAGCAAAGTTAATTTGTTTTGTTCAATAATATGAAAGTAGCATCACTTTTTACAGGAGCAGGAGGACTTGATCTAGGTTTTGAAAAAGCTGGCTTTGATATTATTTGGGCAAATGAGTTTGATTCTGCGATTTGGGAAACATTTGAGAAGAATTTTTCTGAAACTAAGTTAGATAAAAGAAGTATTGTAGATATTCCTACTTCTGACGTACCTTTTGTTGACGGGATAATCGGAGGACCGCCTTGTCAAAGCTGGAGCGAGGCGGGCGCAGGACGTGGTATAAATGACAAGCGAGGTCAATTATTTTTTGAATACATAAGGATGTTAGAAGACAAACAGCCATCTTTCTTTTTAGCTGAAAATGTTTCTGGTATTTTGCATCCCAAACATAAGGATGCTTTTAATAATATATTAAAGCAGTTTGAAGATGTTGGTTATAATATTACTTATAAATTACTTAACGTTAATGATTATGGGGTGCCACAAGATAGGTTTCGTGTTATCATAGTTGGTTATCATAAAAAATTAGGAAAGAAATTTGAGTTCCCTGAGCCGCAAAAATATAAACCTGTATTGAAAGATGCAATTTATGATTTGAGATTAGCAAAACCAGCAAAGGACAAAAACAAAACAAACGGTGATGGACTTAAAATCCCGAATCACGAATATATGAATGGCGGTTTTTCTACGATCTACATGTCGAGAAATCGTGTGCGTGCGTGGGATGAACCTTCTTTTACAATACAGGCCGGCGGACGCCACGCACCGATTCATCCGCAAGCTCCAAAAATGAAATTTATCAGCCAAAATGAAAGAGTCTTTATGCCTGGTAAAGAAAATTTATATAGGCGTCTTTCTGTCAGAGAGTGCGCAAGAATCCAGACATTCCCGGATGATTTTATATTTTATTACACAGATATAGCCGATGGGTATAAAATGATTGGTAATGCCGTACCAGTAAAATTTGCATATAGCATAGCAAAGAAGATTTTTTCAGATCTATCTACCTTAAAGAATAACTCACAAGACGAACAAGCCGCTTTCAATGAGATTGATGAGAAAGAAAAGGTTGGACTTATAGCTCACATTAATCTTATAAAATCTCTCGTTATTTCTGCTGATTCGGCGGGATAGAAGTCCTCTAGTTTAAGATTGTGCTCGTATTATTTCCTTATAATGGTTCGGGGGCGTTTTTTATTTTAGAAACGAAGGAGTACATGGCCCCTAATGTCCATGCCTGGATTTTTTCGGGATAGAGAACTTTATTATCCCATGTGTGCATCTTGATCCCGAGTTCGCCATCGGAATAAGTGTAGCATTCTAGCGGGTTTACCAGTTCGGTAAGCGCATTTAAAACATTTTCACGAACTTTATTCGCCTCATCATTATGGCCGTATTTTTCCAAACCTTCGGCAAAAAACCAGTTATCGAACGGCCAGATGCTTCCGCGATGATAACTAAAAGCATCAAAGTTCCCCATCTTATCGGACAGCGTTCTAATTCCGAACTTAGTAAAAATATCTTTTTCTAGAAGACGTTTTACGACCGATTCTACTTTCTCTTCTTCTATAATCCTGCTCCAGAGAGCATGTCCGACATTTGAAGAGATAACTGTTATTTGATCCTTATTCCCATCGAGAGCCATGGCAAAAAAACCTTCCTTCTCCATCCAAAAATCTTTATTAAATTTTTTCTTTATGGAATCCGCCCTTTCTTGAAAGTTTTGGCTTACCACTTCTTTCCCGAGTGATTTATAAAGTTCTGAAAGTGACATTAGCGCGCTGTAGTAGTATCCTTGGACCTCCACCGGAGCTATCGGGTACTGAGGCAATTCATTTTGCTCGTTTGTCATTCCGTCCCGAGAATCTTTCCAGCAATGATGTACGAGTCCGTTTGGAGCGGCATCGTACTCTAGAAAGTGATCACCATCATTGTCTCCATATACTGTCGACCACAAATATGCTTTCTCGACACCCACTAATATTTTTTTAATAAATCCGAGATCATTTGTTTTTTTGAAATATTCGCAGACCAAGATTATAAAAAGCGGGGAACTGTCGAGCGAGTCCCACATAGTATCCTGTCTGCAGGTTTCGTGTATGATTTGCCCCGTTTCATTTTGATGTTTTAGAAGGGCTTCGA
>PFMH01000004.1 GCA_002785325.1 bacterium (Candidatus Howlettbacteria) CG_4_10_14_0_8_um_filter_40_9
ACGCTATGTCTAGAAAAAGAAAACCCGGTCGTCCAAAGGGCTCATCCGGAAAAACAAAGAAGATAAATGAGGGGTTGAAACCCGACCTTGATTCTCAAACTATAAAAGAAGTCGTGGCGATCGGGCTTTTTGTTTTGGCTTTTTTCATATTCCTCTCTCTTTTCGGACTTTCCGGATCTTTAGGTCTAGGACTTTACAGCCGTCTTAGGGTCATGATCGGCTGGACCGTTTTTATCATCCCTTTTATTTGCGCCGGTTTGGGATATATGCTCTTTTTCCCCGAAAGATATGCGGTAACAAGAAGGACATATCTCGGTCTTCTATTATTCTTGATAAGCTTCTCGGGCATGTTTCATATATTTACGCCCCTTGCCAATTCTTATGACCTTGCTTCTGAAGGTTTAAGAGGAGGTTTGCTTGGGTATATCTTGGAAGCCAATATTTTGAAATTTTTTAACGCACTGGTTTCATTTGTGATATTTTTTGCGCTCGGTATCGTCGCCTTTATCATTACTACAAATAAATCCCTGAGAAGTCTCTTTAAGAAAGATATTAAAAATGATGAAGCTCCGAAAGAAGATATAAAGATAAATGATCCGACTGCCAAGATTGATTTGGCAAAGGCAAAATCATTTGCAAAAAATGTTGCAGGTGAAAAAATCGAGATGGAAGTTATGAATGTAAAAGACGATAGCGGTTGGAAATTTCCTCCGATTGATTTATTTGAACTGATGTCGACAAGCCCTGACTCCGGGGATGTGAAGAAAAATGCAGCCGTTATCCAAAAAACACTGGGGAACTTCAGTATCGAAGTAGCGATGTCGGACGTCAATGTCGGACCGACCGTTACTCAGTATACTTTGAAACCTCAAGAAGGGATAAAACTTACGAAAATCACTACCCTTGATCGAGATCTTTCACTTGCCCTTGCGGCGCATCCGATAAGGATCGAAGCGCCGATACCGGGGAAGAGTTTGGTCGGAGTAGAGGTGCCGAATCATAAAGTAGCGGTGGTGAGAATGAGAGATCTTCTCGAATCGGAAACTTTTTCTGCCAAAAAAACCAATCTGGCAGTAGTTTTGGGGCTTGATGTTGCCGGTCATCCGCAAGTAGCGGATCTCACCAATATGCCTCATCTTCTGATAGCCGGATCTACCGGTTCGGGAAAGAGCGTTTGTATAAATACTATTCTCGCTAGCCTTTTATACCAAAATTCTCCTAGCCAACTGCGTCTTATACTGGTCGATCCAAAGAGGGTCGAGCTTTCGCCATACAACAATATTGCCCATCTTTTGACGCCTGTAATCGTAGATCCTGATAAGACAGTTTCAGCGCTGAAGTGGTCTGTGGCGGAAATGGAAAGAAGATATCAGGTTTTGCAGGATGCGGGGAAAAGGAATATCAGCGACTATAATGCGACTAATAGCAAAACCAAACTTCCTTACCTTATAATCGTCATAGATGAACTTGCCGACCTCATGTCGGTTGCGGCTAACGAAGTCGAGGGTCTTATCGTCAGATTGGCGCAGATGGCGAGAGCGGTCGGTATTCATCTGATCGTTGCCACCCAACGTCCTTCCGTAAATGTTATTACCGGCCTCATAAAAGCAAATATCACAACCAGGATCGCTTTCTCGGTTGCTTCGCATATGGATTCTCGAACCATATTGGATCAAGGCGGAGCCGAAAAACTTCTCGGAATGGGAGATATGTTATTTATCTCTGCTGAGCTTTCAAAACCGAAAAGAATCCAAGGATCATTTATTTCCGAGAAAGAAGTGAGAGTGCTTACCGACTTTATCAAAAAGGAAAGCGAACCGCAGTTCAACGAAGAAGTGATGGCCCAACCGGTTCGTGGCGGGGGAATGTCTCTCGATGCTCCCGACGATGATCTCTTTATAGACGCCTGCGATGTTGTCATCCGCGCCGGTAAAGCCTCAGCTTCACTGTTGCAAAGGCGGCTTCGGATCGGCTACGCCAGAGCGGCCCGTCTTTTAGATCTTTTAGAGGACAGGGGTGTTATCGGCCCCGCTGACGGTGCCAGACCTCGAGATGTACTTGTTGCAGATATCTCAGAAGTGCTGGACGACGGGATTGAATAGTGTTTAAAAATGTGCTAGGGTGTATGAGCTGAGGCGCTAGTAAAATCCCAAATTGCAAATAATAAGCTCCAAATAAATTCGAAATTACATTTTTCAAAAATTCAAAACGTTCTGTACTGGGTCTTTCCGAATTTTAATTTTTGTGATTTCAGCCAGAATGGATCTTTCGGGCAGGTATTTGTAATTTGCTGCTTGACCACTGGAATTTAATTATATTTATTTTATGAATTTCGAAATTACGACCCTTCCCCACAAAGAAACGCTCGGCGATAATCTAAAAAAAGCGAGAGAAACTAAGGGCTTTGACGTTCGCTATGTTGAGGAAGCCATAAAGATAAGGGCAAAATATTTATTAGCTCTAGAAAATGGGGATTATAAAAAACTTCCCCCTGATGTTTATATAAAAGGCTTCCTAAAAAATTACGCTATTTTTTTAGGCATTGAGACTGAAAGAGTGATGCGTCTTTACGCCAAGGAGCGAGGATTGGAAGAAAATGTCAAAAAAGCGGTGGAAAAAAGAGCAGGGAAAGCTGATTTCAGATCGCCAAGGGTAATCGTCACTCCAAAAACATTGGTGATCGGGTTAATAGCGACAGTGGTTTTGTCCATCGTTCTATACATCGGATGGCAGGTAAGGATACTTACTTCTCCACCAAAACTCACGGTTTTTTCACCGACAGATAACAGCTCAATAGAAGCTGATACTATATATGTTGAAGGTAAAGCAGACCCGGGAGCAGATATTTTGATAAACGATGTTTTGATCGGCGGAGGACCGGACGGCGACTTTAAAGAAAAGATTAGTCTGCAAAATGGAACAAATACCATAGTAGTGGTGGCTAGAAACAGGATGAATAAGGAGACAAAAGAGGTGAGGAATATAGCTGTAAATCTGGCACCGGTTCTGGTGGCTGCCAATGTGGCATCGGGGGTAGAACTCAAGGTTAACTCCGGTCCAAACTCAGCTTGGATCCATGTCGAGATCGACGGAGTTCCAGTGGAGAAAGACGGTATTGTGATGCTTTCTGGTTCATCCCGCGTATTCAAGGGGACAAATAAAGTGGTAATAACAACAAAGAATGCCGGCAGTACAAATGTGACTTTCAACGGCAAAGATATAGGGCCCTTAGGGAAAGAGGGAGAAACGGTGAAGAATCGGGAGTTCACGAAAGATATGCAAGTTCGCTAAGGCGAACTCCTACGAATTACGAATTTTAACGAATGTACGAATATCAATAACGTTGCCTTTTTTATATTTGTATATTAGTATTGATTAGTAAATTAGTAAGAGAAATTAGTAATGGCTAAAGACTTTTCATTTGATATCGTATCCGACTTTGATCCGCAAGAGATGACTAATGCGCTTGATCAGACTCAGCGTGAGATCGCCAATCGATACGATTTCAAAGGCACAAACTCAAAAATAGATTTCTTAGAAGGTTCGAAAGATGAACTGCTTCTTTTGGTCGATAGTGAATACAAACTGACGGCGCTTATCGACATTTTGAGTTCAAAAATGATATCACGCGGGCTGTCTTTAAAGATACTCGACCTATCGAGCCCGAACGAGGAAGCTTCAGGCAATATGGTCAGGAAAAAGATCAAACTTTTGAAAGGGCTGGATCAAGAAAAGGCCAAAAAAGTGACAAAACTGATCCGTGAAGATTATCCGAAAGCCAAAGCAAATATACAGGGCGATACAGTCCGAGTTTCATCAGCTAAAAAAGACGAACTTCAGGAGATTATGACACTCTTAAAATCCGCCGAACTCGACTTCCCGCTCCAGTTTGAGAACTATAGGTAGCTTTCTGTCATTCTGGCTTGTTTACCCGCCCGAAGCCGTGCGGAGGAGGGTCCAGAATCTATAAATATTTATTAGTAATCGAAGGGATTTTATGAAGGTAACAAGGCACACTCTCAAAAATGGCATAAGGACAGTCATAGCCGAGATGCCCGATCGTGAAGTAGTAGCGACATCGGTTTATGTCGGCGCAGGAGGGAGATACGAAACTCCGAAAACATATGGAATCTCCCATTTTCTAGAGCATATGCTTGGCAAAGGCACGGAAAAATATCCGAGTCAAGAAATCTTTAATAGCTTGATTGCTTCAGTAGGAGGAATAAGGAATGCCACTACTGGCAGCGAATGGACTAGATATTATAATCTTATGCCGAAGACACATCGGCTGATAGGATTTGAAGCTCTTTCCGAACAAATTTCAAGGCCTCTTCTGGAGAAGGAAGAGATTGAAAAAGAGAGAGGTACTATTACCGAAGAAATAAATATGACATATGACAACCCCGGAAGGGCAATTTGGTTTAGGTTTAGAAGTTTTGCATGGGAGGGGCAGCCTGTAGAAAGTGATTTGCTGGGGCCAAAAGAAAACATTTTAAGGTTGGAAAGGAAAGACCTCGACACATATATGAAATCTCATTACATTGCAGAAAATATTACTATCTGCGTGGCGGGAGATCTAAAGCCGAAAGAGACCATTAAAGAATTAGAGCAATATTTTGGAGGAGTCAAGAAAGGAAAAAAATTACTTTCGAGAAAGATTGATAATAAACAAGTCCAAAGTAGAGTACTGGTGAGTGATAAAAAAATTGATCAAGCCCATATTGTTCTGGGATATAAGTCGTTTTCTTACTCAGATAAACGAAGATTCGCCCTAGATGTTTTAATGGCGATTTTGGGTGGAGGAAATAGCTCGACTCTTTATAAAGAAATTAGGGGTAAGCGTGGTTTAGCATACAATATTTGGGGTAAAAATGGTTATTTTGTTGATGCTGGCATTAGTGAAGTCTATGCCGGGTTAAGTAAAGATAAGGTGTATGATGCCTTAAAAATTATTAAGAGTGAACTGTATAATTCAAAAGAGGTTTTTTCCCCGAAAGGAGAAATCAAAAAAGCAAAGGAGCTTCTGAAGGGTAGAAAAGTTATGCGTCTAGATGACACTCTTGGGTCTTGTTTAGAATATGGATCGATGGAGCTTCTCGATCCCTTAAAGCTTGATCCAAAAGAAGAGGCGAAGATGATTGATAAAGTGACGGCGGAAGAGATTCGCGAGGTGGCAAGAGAAATTTTTCAAGACAGCAAAGAAAACCTTGTCGTTATCGGACCATATAGGGATAAGAAAAAGTTCGAAAAAGCATTGATAGATTATTAGGCATATTCTTCGAACTTGCATCTCCTTTTCAATTTGAGAACTATGAAAAAGATACATAAATTCGAAAAAAAGGCGCTGATACTCTCTGCCTTGGCATTTTTTCTCGTAGTTGCCGGGATTTATACAGGATACCCAGAATTCAAAAAATATCTTGATGCCAGAGCTCGAAACAAAGATGTGCTCGAGACGCAGGGGATTACAAGGCTGGCCGAAAAACCAGGAGAAACGCCAGTAACTCCAGCGCCGGCAATCAAACCATCGGCACTTCTCGATATGCCATACACAGCTCAAGCGCCATTTGCAAACTGGGCGGTACATGAGGAATCATGCGAAGAAGCGGCGGCGCTTATGTACCACTATTTTCTTGAGGGACAGATTATTTTCGGCGGCAGTACCATTATTCCACTGCAAAAAGCCAATGATGAAATGCTCGCTATGAAAAGCTGGCAAGTAATAAAATATAGCAAAGAACCCGATCTTACGATCGAGGCTTGGGGAAAATATATGCAGCAGTACTACGGTTACAATTATAAAACTTTTAAAAATGTTACTGTTGATGATATAAAGAGAGAGGTTTCTGCCGGCAATCCGGTAGTCGTCCCTGTTATCACTCATGCTCTCCAAAACCCCCATTACGGTCGCCAACCTTCATATCATCTACTCGTCATCAAAGGCTATAAACCGGAGGGAGTGATCACAAACGACGCCGGTGTCAAGGAGGGTGAGAACTATTTCTACACTTGGGACATACTATTTTCCGCCATCGACGCCCAAACTCCAAAGATGGGTCAAGGACGGGAGATGGTGGTGATTATGAAATAGAATTTTCTTTTAAGTAGTTCTCAATCAGTTCTATATCCTTTATATCTTTATCTCTCGTATACTTCTTTTTTAAATAAAGTACAGTTTCAAGCCTTATGAAAGGCAGCTCGTCTATAATATCTGCATTTTTGATTTGATCATATACTGTTGGATCGTTAGGCTCATATTCTCTGTAATATGATCCGGAATATAAGACATCTATATTTTCAGCTAAATTGATCTTGGCCAAAAATTCATTCTTTATAGCGGGGAACTTTTTTATGAGCTGGTCCCAAAGTTCTTTTGTAGTGATAATATCTACATCATTTATCTTTCTTAAATTTCGAACGCCCATTGAGCCGCTAGAAGTTATAGCATACTCTCCGGAAGGCAAATTAAGTTCCTTTACTTTTTGAAATAATTTATTATTATGCGATTTTGTATCCATGAGATAATTATAATTGTTTTGAGGGTATAAAGAAAATTCTTCTTGACTTGTGGATAACATATAGTATACACTAATGGTATACAAAAAAGGTTTGTTTAGTATACGGAATAACAACGACATTATCAATTTAAACTAAGTAATTTTTCAGGGGGAGAAAATTATGACAAACAAAAAACTAACCAAAAAACAGGAAGATGTGCTGGCGTTTGTGAAGGGCGCCATCGAAAAGTCCGGCAATGCGCCGACGGTTCGCGAGGTTCAAGCCGAGATCGGCTGCGCTTCGCCGATGGGAGCGGTGTCGCATCTCGCGAGCTTGGAAAGAAAAGGATATATCCGAAAGGTCGAGGGGAAAAAGCGCGGGATCGTTCTGGTTATGGACGGCAAAGGAAAACCGCTAGAGGATATCGTTCAAGTTCCTTTGGTCGGAAATGTTGCCTGTGGAATGCCGATATTTGCGGAGGAACTGATCGAAGAGTGGATCCCGCTTTCTACAAAATTACTTAGAAGCGATCCTACGGATATCTTTATGCTTCGCGCCAAGGGCGACTCGATGAATCTGGCGGGGATCGATGATGGGGACTTCGTTATAGTTCGGAAACAAAATACTGCAGATGAGGGAGATAAAGTAGTCGCGCTTTTAGGCACCGAGGCAACGGTCAAAAAGTTTCACAGAACAAAGGAAGGGATTACTTTTATACCGATGTCGACTAATCCGGAGCACAAAGAGCTTGTTCCAGAAGCAGGGACATTTATGATCCAGGGGAAAATAGTAGGGGTTATTAAAAATTATAATAGTTAGTCAATGGTTCACAGATCATAGTCCATAGGCAAGGGGAGTTATTATGAATAATTTTAGATATTTAAAAGTTTGGCAAGAATCACGTAAACTGAATATAATGATTTACGAGGTAACTAAAAAATTTCCCAAAGAAGAAATGTTCGGGCTGATAAATTAAGTTAGAAGAGCATCGGTCTCCGTTTCCGCCAACATTATCGAAGGTAATGGTAGGTTTTATCTCAACGAAAACATCAGGTTTCTTTATATAGCATTAGGGTCGCTTTATGAAACCGAGGGACATATCATCTTAGCTAATGATATTGGATATATCGAAGATCGTGATTCTGAAAGAGTTAAAGAACAGATAGAGATAGTAGCAAAGTTGTTAAATGGGTTTATCAGATCAATAAAAAACCAAAAATCTAATATTAAAGAATCAGTGAACAGTGAACAAATAGCCGTGAACTGATAAAGGGGGAAACATGGGGAATTACGTAGAAATACAATCAAGAAGAAAAGCACACGAGATCGTACTTTTAGTACACAGATTGATTTGCCAAAGCAAGCTCAAGGGAAAAGATATCGAAAACCTAAAAAATTCGTCAAGCAATGTAGCAGCCGAACTTTATGAAGCGCATGGCAGGATATTTGAAGACGAAAAAATCAAACACATTAGCAAATCAAGAGGGTATCTATATGAAGCCAAATACTATATAAATCTTTTAAACGATATCGGTAGGATCAACAGGTATGTGAAGAAGGATATGGTTTTGAAAATTGATTTGCTTGATAAGTTGCTTATAAGCATGATAAGAAATAAGGAAATGTCTATCAGATAATTAAAATTAAAAAAAGAGAAAGGACCCTAGGAGGAAACGGAGGGGAAGAAACATATGGCAGTAGAAGAAAACAAAAAAAGAATGGAAGCGGTACAACTAGCCGTAGAACAGATCGAAAAACAGTTCGGCAAAGGGGCTATCATGAATCTTGGAGAAAACTCGGGCATGAATGTCGAAGCGATTTCGACTGGTTCTCTGGGTCTTGATATAGCGCTTGGAGTCGGTGGCGTACCAAAGGGAAGGGTTGTCGAGGTATATGGACCGGAGTCGTCCGGAAAGACCACTCTTTCATATCACGTCATTGCCGAGTCGCAAAAAAAGGGCGGTATCTGCGCGTTTGTAGACGCTGAACATGCGATGGACCCAGAGTATGCGAAAAATATCGGCGTTGATATCGAAAAACTTTTGATCTCTCAGCCCGATACGGGGGAACAAGCTTTGGAAATCGTAGAGACATTAGTACGATCAAACGGCGTGGACGTTGTTGTTGTGGATTCTGTCGCGGCTTTAACTCCAAGAGCAGAGATAGAAGGTGAGATGGGGGACTCGCATATGGGACTGCAGGCAAGGCTGATGTCTCAAGCACTTCGAAAATTGACCAGCGTAATCTCGAAGTCAAACACTACTGTTATCTTTATAAACCAGATTAGGATGAAGATTGGAGTTATGTTCGGTAATCCCGAAACAACAACAGGAGGAAACGCACTCAAATTTTACTCTTCTGTCAGGATGGAGATCAGAAGAGCGGCACAGATAAAGGACGGTGATAATGTTATCGGGAATAATGTAAAAGTAAAAATTGTAAAAAATAAGGTGGCGCCGCCTTTTAAAACTGCTGAGTTTGATATAATGTACAGCGAGGGTATATCAAAAGTAGGAGAGATAGTCGATCTTGGGGAAAAGAATGGATTTATAAAAAAGAGCGGTTCTTGGTATGAGTATGATGGACAAAAGATAGGGCAAGGCAGAGAGGCGGCGAAACAGTTCATGAGGGACAATAAAAAAATATCTTCTGAGATCGAAAAGAAGATAAGAGAGGAATCCTCAAATAAAAAAGAGCAAAAAAAAGAAGAGAAGCAACAAGAAGTGGAAGAGGTAACCACGTAGTTTTAAGAACTTTAAAAAGCTGTGCTATAATGGATTCTGTTAATATTTAAGGATTCATGTTTACAAGCATAATAAATTATTTTATTCATCTGGCCGATCTTTATGGTCTTTATGGGATTGCTCTAGGGATGGGACTCGAAAGTTTAGGGGTCCCTTTTGCAGGCATTGCTATGGCACTAGCCGTAGTGCCATTGGTCGGACGGGGGAAAGCGACCTATGTTGGTATCATCGCAGTTGCTACCGTCGGAACGACTATCGGGTCAATCTTAAGTTATTACCTCGGATATTTCTTTGGTGAAGTTATTCGAAAGTTTCACAGGGGGCATCTCATAAACAGAGAAGAGCTACTAGATAAATTTGTGGATAGATATGGCGAGGGGGCAGTTTTCTTCGCACAACTTTTCGGTTTTTCGAGGTCATTTATCTCTCTTCCTTCCGGAGTGGTTAGGATGAAATTGAAAAATTTTATCATAGGTACAATAGCCGGATCCCTTGTTATAAATACTGCTATGGTAATAGCGAACATTTATCTTTACAAAACATGGAGAGATGTTTCAAACTATCTCGGTGTACCCATGTGGACTAGCTTGGTTGTATCAGGCATCTTTATAGCCGCTCTAATAACTTTATACAAAATAAAGCTCAAGGACTTAATGAATGGAAATAACAAGCATCGAAAAGGGCAAAAGAGCTAGAGGCCGTTACAACATATATATAGACGGCAAGTTCGGTTTTAGTCTGAACGAAGAACTCTTAGCAGATGAAAATCTTAAAGTCGGCCAAAATATCGATCTCGCCGGCAAGGAAAAAATTATCAATGACGACATAAAGAAAAAGGCATTGAATGCATCTTTTCGGTTTTTGTCTTACAGAGACAGAAGTGAAAAGGAGGTTAGGGAAAAATTGGAAACAAAAAAATATGATGGAGATATCATAGATGAAACTATCACAAAACTTAAGGATCTCAATCTTCTGAATGATAATGTTTTTGCTAAAAGATGGGTGGAAGAGAGAAAAGTCGGAAGAGGGAAAACTGTTCTATCAAGAGAACTTTACAAACTAGGGATCGCAAACGATATTGCAGAAGAAGCGATGAAGGAGCTGAAAGGAGAAGAGTTGGAAATAGCGAAAGAACTAGTAGAAAAGAAAAAGAGTTTTAACGGACTAAAAGATAGAAAGGAAATATATACAAAGATCGGCGGATTCCTCATGAGGCGCGGTTTTAGTTATGAAACGGTAAAGGAGATAGTGGAAGACAAAATAAAAAAGAGCTCCTAGGAGCTCTTTTTTATTTTGTCTTAGTGCTTAGGCGGTTACTACCTTTACGATAAAGGCAAAAGCCAATGTCCAAAGCATAAATTCTACCATCCGTACCTCAAATTAATGTTTTCTTAAACGACGAAGAGATGATATCACAAGGAATATCCACATGTCAAGTAGTGGTGGTAATGTGCAAACACTTTTTGCACTTTTTAGTATCATGGAGGTATGAAAATAATGCCAAACACAACAAGCGAAGAAAAACTAAGATGGATAAAA
>PFMH01000103.1 GCA_002785325.1 bacterium (Candidatus Howlettbacteria) CG_4_10_14_0_8_um_filter_40_9
CGATGGAGCGCTTGAGTTTGGAGAAGATCCGCATTCTCCGAATTGTCAGCGAGTTATGACGGTAATGCTCGCCGATGAGTATTAGAAATTAGGCCCGGGAGATTAGCTTCTCTCGGGCCTTTTTTTATGCCTCGGTCATAACCTTTTGCAATGTTTCTTTATTTAGCCCTTGGCTTTCGATGATCTCTTTCGTTGAAAGATAAAAAGTAAGGTCTGTGTCTTCTTCCAATTTGGCTTTAATGTAATATCTGAGATGGCTTTGTATTCTTTTGTTTGGACAAATGATGATCACGCTTGGAAACGGCTTGTCCGTATTGTCCTGCCATTCGTCAGATTCAAAATATTTGAAATATTGATTTACCCTCCTTCTTAATATTTTTGGCGGGAGATCATCTAGTATTTCCAAGAAGTAGCGTTTTATAGTCCCGGTCTTTTCCTCTATGGCAAAGTGGGCATCGGGGACCGGCTGGATAAGATGCTTCACGCCGTATAGATCGGTTTTCGTATAAAAATGAAGATTTGCTTTAGTTTTTCCTGTAAGAGAAATCAAGGAAAGGTAGATATCGCAGAGAAAGAGACAATGTTCTTTGAACTCATCGGTATAGTTCTTCTCTCTCCAAACTCTGATTAACAACTCCTTCTTAACGTTCGGTTTATCTTTTAAATACTTTCTGCCAAAAGGCGCTAGATAGTAGATAGCAGATACAGAAGTAAATTTCTTATCATAATCGCACTTTATGTATTTATGTTCTTCTAATTCCTTTAGCCAATTTAGCACTCGGCTATGATGTTTATGTTCGAGCATTGTTTGAATCTGAAGTCTGTTTAAGAATCTGAATCTATAGAGAAGTAGAAGAATTTCGGTCTGTCTTTGTTTAATTTTTAGTTGGTTGATTTTTGTTTTCATGTGGTAATGTTTAGCAGTAAGAGTCATGGTTGGAGGGTATATTATATATAAATATTAGAGTAGTGATTTTTCTTAAAGTAAGCGTGAATTTTACGAAAAACAGTGTCATTCGGCTGACACTATTTTATATAACCTAAACTAGCGATCCTATCTCTTCGGAAGTCTCTTTTTTCGTTTTCTTTTGTATCTTCTTTTCGGGTTCTACTGCTTTTGGTTTTTCAATCGGCTTCGAATAGACAGTCGCGTAATTTTTCCTTGATGCTTCTATCAGCATATCCCGTTTGACTTGGTCTTTGTGTGTTACGATCGGCATTGTTTTTCCTGAAAACGTGTCTTGCGGTTCGATGGCCGCCAGCTTTATATAGAAATGATGGCGGGGCAGGTTTGCGATATCGCCCTGTAATATAGCGGGGGCAAACTGGGCAAGCATCAGGTCTTCGTCAACGGGGCTTGCCGTCCGAAAGCAAACGACCGTTCCAACATTGGCAAGGATAACATTTACGATATTTCTATCGTCTTGCTGTGCCGTTGATTGTTCGGCGATGGTGATGCGGAGACCGTATTTTCTACCTCCCGATAAAAGCTTGGTAAACGAGCTTGTGGCAAAGTTTTGAAACTCATCGACAAACAGATAGAAAGGTTTTCTGTCTTTACTCTCCATCTGGGCTCTCCTTGTCATCGCCAGATGTATCTTCGCTATTATGGTTGTTCCTAAGAGCTGAGCGGTATCTTCGCCGAGTTTTCCTTCAGCCAGATTGGCAATCAGAATTTTCCAATTATCGACAATGTCTTTAAAATCAATGGTTGATTTCGGTTGTTCTAGTATTCGCTTGGCGATCGGAGAAAAAAGGAAACGTCCGATCTTTGCCGTGACTCCGCTTACCATTTTGACAACCTGATAATCTCCGGCTTTGCCGAATTCATTTTTCCAAAAATTAATCAGATTATCGTCAGTAAGACCTTTTACTGCGCTCTTTCTAAAGTCAGGATTCGTCAGCAGTTCATATACCGTAAAGATCGTGGGGTCTGTAGTCGTAAAGGCTGTATAGATAGCATTTCTTAAGATGTATTCGATTCGGTGAGCATCTACATTTTCATCTTTTCTAAAGACTCTCCTTAGGATAGAGACTACGCTTTCACAGACCAGTTCTCTTTCGAGTTCCGCTTCGTCTTCGGAAAGATCGGGTGTAAGTTCTAAAAGGTTAATGCTAATCGGGTGCTTAATATCAAAAGGGTTTAGATATATGAGGTCGTCTTGTCTTTCGAGAGGGACAGTATCAAGAAGACCCTCGGCAAGATCTCCGTGAGGGTCGATAACGGCAAGACCTCTGGCTTTCCCGATATCGTCAGAAGCCATGTGATGAATAATAGTCGATTTACCCGAACCGGTTTGACCGATTAAGTACATATGCCGAGACCTGTCATCATCAGTAAGTCCGATATCTGTCTCAGTG
>PFMH01000097.1:0-227 GCA_002785325.1 bacterium (Candidatus Howlettbacteria) CG_4_10_14_0_8_um_filter_40_9
GAATTATTGAAAATTATCGTGAAATAAAAGAGAAACTTTCTGAAGATCATAAGTTTTTGTCAGAAACTGATTCGGAAGTACTGGTGCATTTGATAGAGTCACACTATACAGGTGATTTGAAAAAAGCTATAGAAACTGCTTTGACCCATGTTCGTGGTACTTATGGATTAGTGGTCGTGCATGCTGATCATCCAGACTGTATGGTAGCGGCACGTATGGGAAGTCCG
>PFMH01000097.1:271-10565 GCA_002785325.1 bacterium (Candidatus Howlettbacteria) CG_4_10_14_0_8_um_filter_40_9
TGTTTCTGCTATTCTCGGACACACGAAGCAGGTTGTTTATCTGAATGATGGAGAGATTATTTCTTTAACAGCTAATAATTTTGAGATTACAGACATCGATAACAATAAAATCGATGGAGAAGTCAAGGAAGTTGAATGGTCTTTGGAAGAATCGCAAAAAGGCGGTCATCCGCATTATATGATAAAGGAGATTTTAGAGCAGCCAGAAGTAGTTAAGAACGCTATGAGAGGAAGACTTCTTCTCGAAGAAGGTTCAGTAAAACTCGGCGGATTGGAGACTGTCGAGGAGGATCTAAGGAAGATCGAGAAAATTATTATAGTTGCTTGTGGAACAGCGAGATATGCTGGGCTTATTGGCGAATATATGCTCGAGGAATATGCAGAGATTCCGACCGAAGTTGAATTTGCATCAGAATTTAGATATCGAAAACCGGTAATCGATGAAAACACTGCCGTTATCGCTATAAGCCAATCGGGAGAAACGGCCGATACCTTGGCAGCTATTCGCGAGGCAAAGAGGAAGGGCGCATTGACGCTCGGGATAGTAAATGTTGTCGGAAGTACAATCGCAAGGGAAACAGATGCCGGTGTCTACAATCATGCCGGTCCCGAGATAGCGGTTGCTTCGACGAAGGCATTTGTTTCACAACTGACAGTTTTAACTCTTTTTACAGTTATGCTGGGAAGGCAGAGAAGAATGTCTTTGGTTACCGGAAAAAGGATTGTTGAAGAATTGGAGCTTTTGCCTAAAAAAATTGAGGAGATTTTAAATAGTCAAAACAAGATAAAAAAAATCGCTGAGAAATATGCCGACTTCCCAAACTTTATGTACTTAGGGAGAAAATACTGTTTTCCGGTGGCCGAAGAAGGAGCACTTAAGCTGAAAGAGATTTCTTACATCCATGCCGAAGGTTTTGCGGCTGGAGAAATGAAACACGGCTCGATTGCACTGATTGATGAAAATTTTCCTGTCTTTTTTATTGCGCCAAAGGATAGCGTTTATGAAAAGAATATTTCAAATATCGAGGAAGTAAGGGCGAGAAAGGGAAAAATCATTGTTCTGACAACTGAAGGTAATAAAGATATTGGAAAAGTTGCCGATGATGTTATTTATATCCCAAAGACATTGGAAATTTTGACTCCGATACTTGCAGTTGCCCCGCTACAGCTTTTTGCTTATTATGTCTCATCTAAGAAAGGACTTGATGTCGATAAGCCGAGGAATCTGGCAAAGAGCGTGACAGTAGAATAATTTGAAGTTTATGATTATCAAAGAAGGCCTAAGCTGGGCGATTGATGAGCTAAAAAAGAACGATGTTTCCGAGTCTGAAGGGTCGGCTACATTATTGTTGGCGAATGTTTTAAAAAAAGATCGGACATATATATACGCGCATGGGGAAGAGAAGCTATCTACTAAACAATCGGATTTATTCAAGAAATATATCAAAAGGCGAAAAACACACGAGCCTGTTTGGTATATCTTGAGTGAGGTGGAGTTTTACGGAAGAAAGTTTTATGTTAACAATGATGTGCTGACACCGAGACCTGAAACAGAGATTTTATTACAGGAAGTGTTAAAATCAATTTCCAATATCCAATTTCCAATATCCAATGTGATAGAACTCGGAACGGGGAGCGGAATTATTGTAATTACGTTAGCTGAAGAGATTAAAAAAATAAAAATCATAGCAACCGATATCAGCGATAAAACACTAAAAGTTGCCAAAAAAAACGCTAAGCTCCATGGCGTTGAAAAACAAATTGAGTTTTTTGAGGGAGACTTACTCTCACCAATTACGAATAACAAATTACGTTTTACGAATACTATTCTCGTGGCAAATCTGCCTTATATTCCTCACGAAGATATGGAAAGTTTGCAGTTTGATGTTTTGCATCACGAACCAAGAGTTGCTCTGGATGGTGGAAAACAGGGAATTGAGATTTACGAGAGATTGCTAAAACAAATGAAAGAATCAGACTTTACCGGGATGGCTTTTTTTGAGATCGGAATCGGACAAGGAAAATTGATCAAAAAAATTGTTCAAAAATATTTTCCAAAAGTATTTGTTGAGATCAAAAAAGATCTAGCGGATATAGATCGAATTATGATTATTGAAATCAAAGCCTAAATTTGCTAAGATAAGTTATCTAAAGAATTGTTAGAATCTAGGGGATATAGCTCAGTTGGCTAGAGCGCTTGCATGGCATGCAAGAGGTCGCCGGTTCGAGTCCGGCTATCTCCACCAAGTTTGGGTTCTTATCCCCTGATAAGGTTCCGAACTTGTGCTGCTTGATAATGAAGAACGAATTCTCACAAGGTATGAAAATTAGACTATGGAAGGTGGTGAGTATCGGTGCAAAAGTGTTATTTCTCCGGAAGGGTGCAAGGATGTACAGGGAAAGGAAGGAATCATCTTCTCTTCATCGCTCGAGGGAGGAAAAAAGAGATTCATCTTTGTGATGGATGTCTCGCAAAGTGGAATTTTTCCCCGAGTAGAAGGGACAGGACTTATCCCAGAAGAGAGGGGTCTATAGGGAGATATTTTCGTCCATATCCTCCTCCGAAAGAATGATCTGTCAGATCTATTAAATACTTTGGCTAAGTTGAAAGTTTTTAACAGATCTGATCGGTCCCGCCTTTGTCAGAGGTTTTAAAAACTGATAAAGACTTGGCGATAGTCGCCTTTCGAGAAAATACTTCCTTTGTTCATTACTTCCCAGAAAAAGAAAGTTCTAAAAAGTTGGAACCGGAGAGTTTGATACTGGTGGATATATGGGCAAGACTTATAGAAAAGAACTCTCCTTACGCGGACATCACTTGGATGGCATACTATGGAAAAACTGTACCAAGGGAAATGAAAAAGGTTTTTGAAGTTGTCGCAAATACAAGAGACGCTTGTCTCGATTTTATTAAAGACTATTTGAGCCGAGGTGGCACCCCCAGCGTCGGTGCTATCGAAAAATATCACTCTGACCTTATTACAAAATCTGGATATGGGGAGGGTATAGATCATCTGGTTGGTCATAGCATCGGTTTTGATTCTCCCCATGGAAAATATCCCTCGATGCATGTCAAAAACAAAGAACCAATACTAAAAAACATCGGCTACACTATAGAGCCGGGTATATATCTAAAAAACAGATTTGGCGTGAGAAGTGAGATAGATTTTTATATCGACGACAATAATGGAGTAATGGTCACAACGGAGGTTCAGGATAAGATAGTCAGGATATATGTATGATTTAGGCTCGGTAATTTCTTTTCCACTTTTTGATATTTATCAGTCACTATTTAGGTTTTGCTGAGTTAATAATTTTTTTAGAAATTAGTAATTAGATATTAGAAATTTTAAGACTTTCCTCTTATCTCCCTCTCGATGTCTCGTCCGATATCTCTCTCCTTTATCTTCGCTCTTTTCTCAAATTTCTTTTTACCTTTTCCTAAGCCGAGTTCTATTTTTACGAGGCCGTATTTTAGATAAACTTTTGTGGGGATTAGGGTTAAGCCCTTTTCGCTCGTTTTTCCTATTAAGCTTTTTATCTCACTCGATTTTAAAAGCAACTTTCTGCTCCTTGCGGGGTCTTCACCCTCATTGGCGGCAAATTTGTATGGGCTGATATGCGCGTTTAAAAGAAAGATCTCGTTTCCTTTGACCACGGCATAACTTTCTTTCAGAGAAATATTGCCGGACTTCACCGACTTTACTTCGGGGCCAGTCAAGACGACGCCAGCTTCAAAAGTATCATGGATCTCATAATCAAAATGCGCTTTTTTATTTGTCGCGATTATTTTTCCGGTTTTCATGCTCTTATTATAACAGAGATCGATTTGCTACATTGTTTTATCTGTTATTATCGGTCGGAAGAAGCTATAATTTTATTATGAAAATAAAAACAGCTCTTGAAAAAATCAGAGAGCATCGGTATTGGATTGTACTTGCTCTCCTTATTCTGAGTTCCTTTGGTTATTATGCTTATTATTTGAAGGAAAACCAACTTTTTCCGGAAGCGGCGCTTTTTTTTATGAAAGAAGTTGAGATACCTAAAGATGGTCAGAATGTTTTGGTATTTTCTCCTCATCCTGACGATGAAACTGTAGGCGCTGGCGGGTTTATATATGAGTCTGCCCGAAAGGGAGATAAAGTTTCTATCGTTTTGGTAACCGACGGTGACAAGCGTGGCCTGAGTGTGAAGAGATACTCTGAGTTTGAGGAAGCAACAGGTCTTTTGGGAGTAAAAAAAGAAAATCTTACCTTTTTGGGTTATCCCGACGGAGGATTGCAGAAAGAAGATCAGGGTGAAGTAAAAGGAAAATTTTCAAAAATAATAGACGAAGAAAACCCTGACGTTATCGTCTATCCATTCACAAAAGACCAGCATCTTGACCACTCGACAACCGGGAAAATACTGGATGAGATACTAGAAGAAAATAAAAAAATAATATCTTACAAATATCTAGTTCACCATAAGCGTTTTCCATATCCGCACCTTTTCCGTCCTGATGACTATATCCTGCCGCCGGTTATATTTGTGAATATTAGCCAAAGATGGCAGAAACTTATGCTTTCTACAGAAGCAGAAGATCAAAAAATGGAGGCGTTGCTCAAGTACAAAACTCAACTTCGATACATCTCTCTTCGAGAGCTTTTATATAGTTTTGTCAGGAAAAACGAAGTATTTATAGCAGAGGAGCGGAAATGAATCTTATAGGGATAGACATAGGGAGAAGCAAGAGCAGGGTTGCTTTGGGAAATGAAAAAGGGAAAATAAAAAAAGCGGTTCTTTATCCAACTGATCCTGAAAATATTTATGATGACTTGGTATCGAAAATAATCGAGTTAGCTCCCAAAAATATCGATGCTATAGCCGTGGGGATAACAAGCATATCATCAGATGAAGGAAGGGTGGATTTTGATATCAGTCGAAAAGCAAATGCGAGATTGGAAAAAAAACTAAAAAAAAGATTTGAAGTGCCAGTCGTTTTAGAAAATGATGCTGATACGGCATCTTTAGGAGAAGCTGTTTTGGGAGCGGGAAGAGGGGAGGACACGGTTGTCTATGTCGGTATCGGTTCCGGAGTTGGGGTGGGGATAGTGAAGGGTGAAAGGATATTTGAGAATACAGACACTAAAGAACTGGGTCATATAGTTATCGAAAAAGGGGGTTTAGAGTGCAGATGCGGAGGAAAAGGGCACTTAGAAGCGTACATATCTGGGACGGCCATAAAAAAGAGATTTGGCAAAGAACAGAATGATTATATACCAAAAAAAATATGGGAAGATATCGTGAAATATTTAGCAAAGGGGCTTTTAAATATTATTGAGAAATATTCTCCCAATATGGTAGTAATCGGCGGTGGGGTAGCAAATCAAAGTGAAATGTTTTTACCGATCACGATCGATATTTTGAGTAAATCATTGCCGAAAGGCGAGTCGGTTCAGATAAAGAAGTCCAAGTTTGGGGACAGGTCTGGTTTAGTGGGAGCGTTGATTTTGGCAAAGAGAGTCGCGGAGGAAAAAATATGAAAAACTACGAAGATCTAGAGGCAGAACTAAAAGAAAAAGAAAGAGCCAAAAAAAAGAAAAAAAAGATGAAAGTCTCCGGAAAAAGTGTTTTTGGGATAAAAAAAATAATAGAAAAGAAAATCAAACGGAACAAATGATCTATCTTATGTTAAAATCTAAATCATGAGAGAACGAGTAAAAAAATATTATGATGGTTTTTCTGAGGAGGAATGGGGAAGGCTATTAAGGGATCCAGTTGGTGAGCTAGAGCTTATCACAACCAAGAAGTTTATAAAAAAATATCTTCCCAAAAGAAGTATATGTATTCTTGATATAGGCGGAGGTCCAGGAAGATATGCTTTTGATATGGCAAACAGCGGCCACAAAGTTATACTAGCTGATCTTTCGACCGGTAATATAAGGAAAGCGCAAAACCTTCTTAAAAGGCAAAGTAAGAGAATTAAGTCAAATATTCAAGAAATAGCCGAAGCGGATATCACGAATCTTAAAATGTGGAGAGATGGGGCTTTTGATTCTACCCTTTGTTTAGGCGGTGTGATCTCTCATCTTTTAGACAAGAAGGATAGAGTTTTAGCTATCAAAGAGTTGAAAAGAGTTACAAAAAAGGGCGGCTATATTTTTATTTCCATTATTGGACGCCTTGCAGTATTAAAACAAGAGATTTATGTTAAGGCTTTAGAAGAGATAAAAGACCCCAATTTTATGAAAGTTGTTACTGAAGAGGACTATGATGGAAGTCTGGGGTTCACCGCCTGCCACTTTTTTTTGAAAGATGAATTTAATGGTCTTTTGGAAGAAAATGGGTTAAAAGTTGTAGAAATGGTCGGCCTAGAGGGGCTAAACTCATTCCTTAAAAAGGAATCAATGGCAGTCTATGGGGATAAAAAAGCATGGGCCAATATACTAAAAGCTCATGAAATCTATTGCACTCACCCCTCTGTTGTAGATACTAGCGATCACATCCTTGCGGTATGCAAAAACGCGTAGGAAGATTTACTTTAAAGCGTTTTTATGCTAACATTTCAGTTGTCGTTTCTCCCCATTAACTCAATAATCTTTATCAACTTATTTAACTTAAACCTATGGCAAAGGCAATTACAGCAGTACAAGTTATCTCGGCGATATTTCTCATAATCTCCGTCCTTTTCCAACAGAGAGGAACCGGACTTGGCGGTGTTTTTGGCGGGAGCGGGGCATCCTTCAGAACTAAGAGGGGGGCAGAAAGGTTTCTGTTTACGTTTACTATTGTGATGGCTCTCGCTTTTTTTTCGATGACCGTTTTGAGTCTAGTCCTTTTCGCGTAATCCTAAATTCTTAAACATTATGAAGATAAAATACTTCGTACTTAACAAAAGATTGCGGGCTGAAAAACAAATACGGGAACTACAAAACCTCTCTTTATCAGATGTTAAAAAGAGACTTTTTTGGTTTGCTAAAAGACTTCCCGACATTGTCCATCTAAAAGAACTTGTTTTCTTTACTTTCTTTTTCTCGTTCGTTATTTTTATCCTTTTCGTTCAGAGATACAAAGATCTAGACAATTACTTTATAGAAAAAAAACCGGCTTTTGGCGGTCTGTATGTAGAAGGAGTTGTCGGAAGTATAGAGTCGTTCAACCCCTTATATGAAGGCCTAAATCCGGCGGAAGACGATGTAAATAAGCTGGTGTTTTCAGGACTCTTGAAGTACAAAGACGATAAACCTTTCCCTAACATTGCAAAAAGCTGGGAGGTCTTACAAGACGGAAAAGTGTATGTTTTTCATCTGCGTGATGACGCAAAGTGGCATGACGGTCAAAAACTTGACGCAGAAGATGTTGTTTATACCATCCAGTCTATACAAGATCCAGACGTGAGAAGTACTTATTCGGGAATATTTAGAGACGTAGTTTCGGAGGCGCCAGATCCATATACTTTAAAATTGACATTACCAGCGAGCAATCCGTCTTTTCTCTCAAATCTCGACTTTGGCATATTGCCAAGACACCTTTACGAAAAAACGCCGGGAAGAAACATGATGGTAGCCAAACAAAACCAGTCTCCCGTGGGAAGCGGTCCGTACAGATTTGATAAGATTGAAAAAAAGCAAAGTTACAGTCAAGTTTTTTTGAACGCCAATACAGACGCTGATGCAAAACCGTTTATAGCAAAGGTAAGAGTAAGAACATACGGTGATGAGGATAGCATGATCGAAGGTTATGCAAAAAAAGAGATAATGGCGATAAGCAACATATCGCTATCAAAACTGGATGCGGTCAAAAAACTGCAAAACATAACTTTCTTAGAAAGATACTTCCCACGATATACGGCGTTGTTTTTCAACCAAAAGTCAGAGACGATGAAAAACAAAAATCTAAGAACCGCACTCGCTTTGAGCGTAGATGAAAAATCTATTTCCGGAATATTTGATAAGGAAAAAGTTTTAAATGTGGAAAGTCCCGTAGTTCCGGGCCATCTCGGATACAACAAAGACATAAAAGACATGGAGTACGATCCTTCAAAGGCGGAAGAAATATTGAAAAAAGACGGATGGGTGAAGGATGGGAGCGTTTTGAAAAAAGCTGGAAAAGAACTGCGCGTATCATTTTACACCAGTAACACAGAAGAATTTAAAAGTGTTTCCGAAAGCGTAAAAGAACAATGGGAAAAGATAGGAGTGGTTGTGGATCTTACATATCTGGATAGTAAACCGCTTCAGGAGGACCATATAAAACCTAGAAGCTACGATGTTCTTCTGTACGGTATAACAGTGGGCAGTGATATGGATTTGTATAATGTCTGGCACTCTTCACAAAAGAATGATCCCGGACTGAATCTTTCATATTTTTCCAATAGCAGATCCGATAAATATATAGAACTGGCTCAAAAAAGCATAGATAAACAAAAGTCAGAAGAGATGATCTTTAAAGCGCAAGAGCTCATCATGGAAGACATGCCGGCTGTCTTCTTGTACAATCCAGCCTATATCTACGGCATAAACAGATCGGTCAAGGGAACAGATATATCCAAGATAATAAAACAAAGCGACAGATTTTTCGATATAGAAAATTGGTATATAAGAGAGGAAACTAGATAAAGTAAAATTGACTTTTAAGCGGAAATTTAATATAATTTCTCTTGTCATTGGCTTCCTGCCATTTTTTTAAATATCTGAGAGCCTGTTCAAAATCTCATGTCGAGCTTAAAATTTCAGAATTTCGAGCGAAAAACGTGAAAAATGAGGAAAGATATCGAGATATATTGACGAGATCTGAGCGATTTGTAGCCGAAATTATGAGATTTTAGCCGATAAGCTCATTTTTTAAGCTTGCGGCGAGATTTTGAACAGGCTCTTAGCCGCGGTGCTGGAATCGGTAGACAGGCTGGCTTGAGGGGCCAGTGTCCGCAAGGACGTGGAGGTTCGAGTCCTCTCCGCGGCACCATTCGACAAGCTCATGGTAAACCATGTGCGAAGGTGAATGACCTCGAGTTCGTCGAGAGGCCATAAAGTTGAAAATTCGGGCGATTAGCTCAGTTGGCTAGAGCACCTCGTTTACACCGAGGGGGTCATAGGTTCGAGTCCTATATCGCCCACCATTCGACTCATTACATTCGCTCATGGTAAACCAAATAAAATGCAGTTAGATTTCCGATTTGCTATATAGATAAAGGTTAGAATGATTCTGAACGAAGTCGAAGAACCAAAACACTAGCCGAGGTAGCTCAGTGGTAGAGCACAGGACTGAAAATCCTGGTGTCGGCAGTTCGATCCTGCCCCTCGGCACCAAATGTTTCAGATATCGGAAGTCAGATTTCAGATATCGGATATCCGATTTCCGAAATCTGAACCCTGCGGGTGTAGTTCAGTGGCTAGAACGCTTCCTTGCCAAGGAAGAGGTCGGCGGTTCGAATCCGCTCACCCGCTCCAGATATGATTTGATGGGTTTCAATCCCATCTTTTTAGTATAAAATGTAGTTAGTTCATAAGGTCTGGTGACCGAGTGGCTAGGTAGCGGTCTGTCTGGCTGTGCCAGATCTGGCGGAGCCAGACAAAACCTGATAAATTGTTAATATGTATTACGTTTATGTTCTGCTGTGTAAACAAAATGGAGATTTGTACATAGGTTATTCCGAAGACCTAAAACAAAGATTTCAAGCTCATAACAATGGAAAGGTTAAGTCTACGAAATCAAAGAGGCCACTTGCCTTAGTTTATTATGAAGCGTACAAAGATAAATCGGACGCAACAAAAAGAGAGAAATTTTTAAAACCACATCAGCAGAGGGAGTTTTTAAGAGAGAGGATTAGAAACTCATTAAAAATAAAAATATAAGGCCTGGTGACCGAGTGGCTAGGTAGCGGTCTGCAAAACCGCGTACGGCGGTTCAATTCCGCCCCAGGCCTCCAATATTGGAAATACCAAAACACAAATCTTAAAAAACAAATGAATATTAGAGATTCAAATGCCAGAAATTTTGGTTATTGGGGATTAGGTCATTGTAATTTGTTTGTAATTTGACGCTTGATATTTAGGATTTCTTTCTGGCCCGGGTGGCGGAATGGTATACGCGCGACACTTAAAATGTCGTGAGCCTTTGGCTCATGCGGGTTCGAGTCCCGCCCCGGGCACCAAGATACGAAGTAATTTGTGGTCGCGGTGTGGCGAGAACCCGCTTCCCGTTTCGCCTTCGGGCAACGCTTCATTCCCGCCCCGGGCACCAAATATATAAAGTATTCAACATTTGTGCCAATGACTTTATCTCAAAAAAGTAGTATGTTTTAAACATAAAG
>PFMH01000096.1:0-352 GCA_002785325.1 bacterium (Candidatus Howlettbacteria) CG_4_10_14_0_8_um_filter_40_9
GAAAAGCACCATTCATATAAGGATTTGCCTCTCCGGGTCGCCGAAATAGGACTTGTTCACCGGCATGAACTGAGCGGTGTACTCTCAGGCCTTTTCCGGGCCAGGGCTTTCCATCAGGATGATGCTCACATTTTTATGACTCCTGACCAGATCGAAAATGAAATCTTGGAAGTCCTCAGATTGACGGAGCGGATATACGAAACCTTTGGGCTTGGGTTTCACCTTGAGCTTTCTACCCGTCCGCAAAAGTCTATCGGCACCGACAGCCAATGGGAGATAACCACCAAAGGTTTACAATCGGCCCTCAACACCTACGGCCGGGATTATAAAACAAACAAGGGCGACGGCGCTT
>PFMH01000096.1:404-2070 GCA_002785325.1 bacterium (Candidatus Howlettbacteria) CG_4_10_14_0_8_um_filter_40_9
GATAATAGAAAAAAGCTAAGTCAAGAGTGTGATCAAAGTTAATAACCGGAGCCAGCCAATTGGCTCCGACAAACCTTGGGTAGCCGGAAACAAACAAAGTTCTGTAAAATAGTTCTCCGACGCGAATATAATCGAACTCTACTTGTATGGCCGGCGGAGCGATAATATCTTTAACATCAACCATCCCTCTCCCGAGAGTCGAGGCTGCCTGATCTCTGGTCTTTGCCAACTCCCGATCCTCTTTTGTCTGCTCTTTTCGCTTGTTTAGAAATGATAATAGCGCCATTACTGAGATCCCCCGTTAGTTTCGATTTCACTTGGAGAACTTGGCTGTAAGGCCGGCTCTACGATTGGAGTTGTGTACTCTTGGGTATTAAGGGCTGCCTTTTGTTCCCGTGAAATATCTGCATTGTAGAGATCAAAGAAAAACTCGACGAGTTCTTCAGTCGGCAAAAGCCTTGCTTTGACCCCGATTCTCGAAATCTGCTTAGTTAAGTGTTCTATTTTTGGGCCAAGGTTTGTTTTTGCTTTTTCGAGAGTATGCCACTTGTCCTCGACAGGTTCACGTTTCTTAACTAGGCTTGGAAGAGTCAGAGCTTGGTTCAGAGTAGTCGTGGCATAAGGGATAACAATATAGAAACGCTTGTCGAGAACCTGGTTTTTAGAAACAAGGTCGCGAATAAAATTGGTGTAAAGCTCGATCTGGTTGAACAACCTTTGATTGATTGCTTTTTGTTTTGCTTCGTCAAGGTGGTGTAGATAAGTTGAAATATCGAGTCTTTTTGAACGCACCAAGACCTGAATGGGATAAGTAAGCGAGTTTAGTAGAGCTGCGTATGCAAAAATCATTGCGTCTTGCTCCCGTTCTGACAGGAGATCGAAGTTTACCGCTGTGGTTTGGAGAATAACAACCGCGTTACCGTTTTTCAGTATTACAATATCGTCGCGAATATCGTCGATGTCTAGGTGTTGTTGAGTTGAAGCAGTTGGTTTTTTGGCAGCCATGTTATTATCTCTCTTCCTACTTTGATTTTATTTCAATCGGTTGCATGATTGTACCATTTACGTCGACTTCTATCATATCAAAATCGTAATCATCCTTTTCAAGCTCTAATGTATAGGTTCCATTCGGGACTGCGGTTGAAAGCGCAAACTGTCCGATTTTGTTGGTTTTTAGAGCTCGAACCGGTTGGTTATTATGATCTTTAACAATAATTATTACAGTTGGTAAAAGTAAACCCCTTGAGTCTTTAACAATCCCGTTGATTATATTCGGAACTGTTGGCGTATTCGGGAGCATTTTTCCGTAAGCAGGTTGTGACTTTACTACTGGTCGTGGTGCTTCGGTAGCTAGCTTATTTTTCGTTCTCCTTTCCAAATCTTTGATTTCCGCAATTACCTTAGCTTTTTCCGCTGGTGTTTGTTGCTGCTTTTGTTCGATTTTTAGCTCTGCCATTTTTTGTTGTGTTGGTGGGTTTGTAGTTTCAGTTTGTGGGGCTACAGTGACAATCTTAGGCCCGACTGCAGCCAGCATATTTTGCAGCTCTTTGTTTATACGTCTTCTTTCCGCATTTGCTTTAATATCATCGTACTGGCGGCTTACTTCGGTGTCGCGCTCGAGGCTTTGAAGGTTTTGAATCATTTCGGTTCTCTTTTCACTAGATAA
>PFMH01000096.1:2090-2232 GCA_002785325.1 bacterium (Candidatus Howlettbacteria) CG_4_10_14_0_8_um_filter_40_9
CGAGGGTAGTTAAATCAGTTTTTAGCTTTGTGAAAGTTTTCCGCAAAACCTCATCGGTTATCACTGGTTCCGCTGTAGCTTTTTCTACAATTGCGGCGCTTGGAGCGACCGTAGGCGGTTTCTCTTGAATTGTCTTAACCTC
>PFMH01000114.1 GCA_002785325.1 bacterium (Candidatus Howlettbacteria) CG_4_10_14_0_8_um_filter_40_9
GTTAATGTTCATAACGGACTGAGAAAAGACAGGAAGATAAAATTAATATTTCATCTGCTTTTTAATACAAAACAGCCACCAAAAAAACGCAATTAGACCAAAATGTACATCTGTAAATCCCGCAATTTTGCAGGCATCCCTGAATCGCTCTTGAAGTTGCACATCCTGCCATTTCTTCTCTGAAAGCTGGACAGGACGGCCGATAATCGCAACAGAGCATTTTTCTCTACTCTTCGAATCAGCCTTGGCTTTGATCTGCCGGAGAAATTCCCCAACCAATCGCTCTAATGACCAACGTTCGCCAAAGATCAGCGTTTCCTCAAAAGATACGTCCTTAAGAGCAAACTTCAAGGCTTGGAAGAAGCGGAACTTGTCGTAAATCACTGGTTCATCCTTCCAGCGTTCAAGGGCTGAGCCGTACTCGGCGATTGCGGTATCCCCAATAGAATACCGGCCATCGACGTCTACATAGAGAAGTGACGGAACAACAGCTCCATTACTCCCAAGCTGGAGTAGTTCAACTTCTCCGCTTTGATCAGACGTCACAACAGTGTTTGACGTACCATAGTCGATACCATACACAGGAGCTCACCTTCTCTCAATAATAGAAGTTACAATCCGTCCGAAGTAATAGGATTATACAAATAATAAATTATTAAGTCAATACTTTTCTGATAGTATCTGCGGATTCTACTTCCGCTTTTATCCATTCAGGAAAGTCTTTTTTGGCTATATCTGTGATAGGAGTCCATACAGCAGAGGCATGTTCATCGCTCAGCACTATCTTCTGCCCAGACTTAGCTATGCATAAAAATGTTGCCCCAACTAACTGAAATTCCTTTTCCTCTTTGACCATGGTCCATATACGGGAAGGCGCTATTATTGTAATGTTTATTCCAACCTCTTCTTTTATCTCTCTCACCAAACCTTCTTCTGGTTTCTCTTTATACTCTAACCGTCCCCCAGGTATGTCTACTGAATTGGGATTTATGTCTTCACTTTCACTTTTCATCAAAAGTAAAACCTCATTATTTTCATTGAAAATTACTCCTTTTGTGGCGAATGCAAATTCAATCATTTTTTCTCCTTATTTTAAATTCTCTAATAAGTATAGCTTGTCCGTCTTAAGCTGTAAAGCCGACCACTTAGTTTTATATTTATTCACAATATAATTTCTTTGAATTACGAAATGCCTCCAGTCCTCATAATGGTGTAGAATATATATAAGAAAGGAATTCCACACCATTATGAAAACTGCAATTAGACCACTTTTTCTAAGTTTGTTATTGTGCCCTCATCATAGCACCCAGAAGTAAAGTTGAGAACTAGCCAGCTATTTTTCAAAAACAATACTCTTTATATGAGTACCCCAATCGGTTTCATCGAGATTATCGACCAAGTAACTTATCTCTTCGTCCTCGTTTCGAGTTATTACAAATACCGCCGGCTTTTGAATATATTTTAACTTTTTATGCCATCCCTTTACCTGTTCTAGATATTTTTCCGAATAATATGGATCTTCTTCCGGATGCCTGCTTTCCAGATATTCTCTATCTACAAACGTTTCCACTTCATCGACTATGACAATATCGTCATCTTTTTTTATTTCCAATTTCTGTTTGCAATCTTTAAAATATTTTACTTTGAACTCGTTTGACTCAAGAAATGGTATCAGTTCATTTTTGACATACCAAGTCTTACCGAAGTCAGTAGCACCAATCAATGCCACACTATTCCCCGCAGAAAGTTCTTTATAGATTGTTTTAGTTAAATCACTGAGCATAAATAAATTATGCAGTAGTCCTTGATTAAATAAAAGGTAAGCGTATTTTCCTAGAACCAGCCATTGTGTGATAATTGCCCTTTTTGAGCTATGATAATGTAAGGGTTTTAATTTTTATTATGTTTAAAAAAGACGAGTTAAAAAATTTGTGGCCGTTTTATACGCATTCATTGATTTTGAATCTGTCAAAAGTGATCATGCCTTTTTATGTACTTTATTTTTTTAGTATCGGTTTTAGTTTTTTTCAGATAGCGCTTATCGGAACAGTGAGAAGTGTAGTTTCTTTGATTTTTGAAGTCCCCACTGGGGCTATCGCCGATATCTACGGAAGAAAGA
>PFMH01000033.1:0-729 GCA_002785325.1 bacterium (Candidatus Howlettbacteria) CG_4_10_14_0_8_um_filter_40_9
ACTGCCGCCGCCGCCGGCAGCACTTAATGTACCATTAATATTTACTGCGTTACTCGCTATTAATATTCCCCCACCAGCGCCTCCACCCGAACCTGCATAGTAATCAGTGGAAACCTGACCGCCCTGACCATCAGCTTGAATTTTGCCATTTACGGTAATCAAGGAAACATTAATCCGCACCCGGCCACCGCCCTTACCGCCATAGTAATTATAACTTGATCCGCCACCGCTGCCCATAAATTCAACGTTTTGAGCCGTTCCGTAAATAGTACCGCCAATACCGCCACCAGAACTGCAATCACCCGTGGCAACATTACCACCGCTGCCGCCATAACCACCGCCACCGCCACCACTATTGCTATTAACTGTTATACCGCCACCAGGCCCATAGCCATTTTGATTTGAATTTCCTCCGGCATATCCCTTCTTAGAAGCATCGATAATACCGTCAACCAGCAATGATTCATTTGCTCTGAACATTAGTAATCCGCCGGTAGTGTTACTTGAATTCCAGGCATTAACCGTCAAAGTAGCGCCTGAAGCTACGGTAATTGTTGTATATTGAGGGATCCTGGTAATCGAAGTTGTCCCTGAGTACGAATTTGTCACAGGAGCGGTAAGGGTAATAGTTGTCCCAGAAACACTTAAAATCCTCGCTGTTTCTTGGTTGCCATTTGAAGCTGATTGAGTATTTGCGATCAGTATCTCGTCTCTTTGTGTAGCATCTGT
>PFMH01000033.1:736-9719 GCA_002785325.1 bacterium (Candidatus Howlettbacteria) CG_4_10_14_0_8_um_filter_40_9
CCGGCAAAGCCGGTAGCACTAGTTACCGTAAAGGAAGTGGTAACTCCTGCCGTTAAAGTTGTAGAAGTAGAGGTGGCGATACCATCTGCTGCTGTTCTGCTATTTACTCCGTTTGTTTGAGTACTTATATTAAAAATTCCCGAAGCAACATTCAATGCTCCGTCCGTACCATCACCATAATTGGCGACCGATGTTAATTGAACCTTGTTTGCATTTGATGTTAGATCTATCCCTGCGCTTGCTGTTGTCGCTCCGGTGTAATCACCATTTGTGGCATTGTTGTTTTGAAAATGAGATTGCGTACTCCAGGTAACCGTGGTATTACCCGCCTGCGCCTGCCTCGGCTTCATGGTGAAGAAATATGGAAAAGCAGTTTGAAGCACCATAAAAGCGAAGAAGGAAACTATAAACGCATAAGCGCTGGCTTTATGAACCTGTCCGGATACCGGACTGTCGGAGTACCTTTTATATGCCCCGTTTCGTTCGTAAATTTTGTCATGGGCGTATCGGATATGGATGTGTACTTCATAAAGAGTTTCGAGGAAAAAGATATTCAGTCTGGTCTTAGTTCTACCAAACTTAGTCAAGATATTCTTTTCTTTTCCCTCCGAAACCTTACTCAAATACCCCTCCTTCTAAAATCGCGAAATCTTATATTCTAAAAATTTTATGCATTTAAATTATTCTCTAAAAGAATCATTCTTTTTTCCAAATGAGAGACATCTTCTTTCTCTGCTTTTGTTTTGAGTAATCCTTTAACCTCCTGAAGTTCCTCCTCGATTGATACTAAGTGCCCCTTAATATCCTTGTAATTATCTTTTGAAATCCTACTATCAAACTCTAAAGAAACCAATCTTCTCTCAATTTCAGTTAACCTCCCCTTAACCGATTTCATATCTGCTTTTAGCTCTTTGACATCTTCTTTCTGAACTTTGACGTCAGTTTTTAGAACCTTAACGTCGTCTTTGAGAACTTTGACATCTTCCTTTAGAACCTTAACGTCAGTTTTTAAGACTTTGACGTCTTCTTTAATCATGGTTGCATCGACCTTCAGCTCTGCTATAGCTTCTCTATTGCCTTCAAGCGTTTTTTTCATAGAAGGGAGTTCCTTCACGTATTCATGAATAGCCTTTAGCTCTGAAGTATATTGCTCTACCAAAACTTTTGCTTTGTTTTCTTCCTTCATCTCATTAACTCTTTTCTTTTTATTGTTTTTATTCACGGATTTTTCGAACACGACTCTAAAACTATTATAAGAAACCAGATTACTTAACGCAAGAGTTTTTATATAGCTATAACCATTTTAAACAAATGTAAAAATCAATGCAAGCCACTTAATATAAGATAGTCATTCTGGCTTGCCCAGAATCATTTCTATTTTAAATTTTAAATATCTCTATAAATAATTATAAACTCTTCAAATTATTTTTTAAATTTTCCAAAATTTCAAAAAAAATATTTCTCAAAAAATCTCCATATTTTCCCCAAAATCCCCTGAACAATATCCGTGTTCACTTTCTGTCAAGGTTCTCTCCCTTGACAGATTATTCCAGTGTTATCCCTTCCAATATCTTTTCTGTATCGTGAATATACTCTTCAACAAATTTCTGATAACTGTCACTGCCGATCATACTGTTATCCTTGTTTTGATCAAAATAATCCAGGATAAACCTCGGTTTCACCCACTTCGTTTCCTTCTTTCCCAGATAATCCGTATAACTACTCCACTCATACTCAAAAAGCTTATCAAGGTTCTCTCCCTTGATAAGATCCTCTGGGTTCTTATGAATATATCTCGAAAGATGTAAAAGATAAGAGTCATTTTTTACGAGGATAGCCTTATACGGTCCCTGAAATAGAGTCCCTATCCTATCATGGCGATCATTGAAATACATGGAGTAATTTGTTCCGAGCGATTTCATGAATTCTGCTATGTCTCTTTCTCCCTTTTGCTTAATAAGAAGATGGAAGTGATTGGGCATCAGACAATAGCACAATAGCTCGATATTGCCAAAGAAGTTTTTACGCACTAAAGATTTTCTTTTTTGCGGATCTATATCTTTTAATTTTTCGGGATCCTGAAGATAGAGTTTGAGATAAAATAAAAAAGTAGCATAATCTCTACCATCTAGAAAAATATTCTGCTTATTTATCCCACGATTATAAACGTGATATATTCCGTCTTTCACATATTCTTTTATAACATTTTTCGCTGGCATAAGCTTATTATTTATCAAGGTTCTCTCCCTTGTCAAGAATTTTATATTTTTCTCGCCTATTTTTTATCAAGGGAGAGAACCTTGATAAATCTAGTAGTGTACTACGACCGGAGTGCCGATCGGGGCCCAGTTATAGATAAATGCCGCTGTGGCTAGAGTTGCATTGATACAGCCGTGAGAGCCGTTCCAAGTATAGTCTGCTCCGCCAAACGAGCTTCTCCACCACGCCTGATGGATCGCGATCGCCCCGTTGAACCATGATATGTACTGCACATTTGGCAGATAATAGTAGTCCGCCGTCCCCGGAACTCCGCCCTTCATAGTCTGGCTTCTGGTCTTGCTATATACAAGGAATGTCCCCACCGGTGTTCCGTAACCATTTTTCCCGGACGTTATGGCGTCAAAAAAAACAGGCGCCTTGTTCTCATAGGCTGTCATTCTTTGCGTTTTTAAGTCGATATCGATATACCTTGCCCAATCAGCGACAAGCACCCTCTCCGTTTTAACATCTGCTTTTACGATCCTAGTTATGATCCCTATAGTTGCGCTCTCGCCATTTTCAGCTTTTGGGATAAATAGATCGGTGTTTTTAGCGATATCTACCTCGAGTCCGTCTTTCCCCTCCTCTTGAACCAACTCCTTTGTACCATTTTCGACTCTTATCTTTTTTGGCTGAGCCGCTATATTTATCCCTTTCCCTACGTTTGCAAAATATCCCTCCACCTTTTTCCTCTCCATTTTCGGACTTAAGATATTTCCGTTTTCTTCAAATATTATCCAGCTTGCTTTTTCTTCCTTTTTTAAAGCGTAAATCTTGTCGTTATATACAAAAGAAATATCAGCATCCACCATTTTTTTTGCTTTGCTAATGGTGTCTTTCAACTCCTGCTCTCTTATAGACGGCATCACTTGTTCTGTGCTTATACCCAGTACCATCTTGTCGCCGTCTCTAAGCTTCGTGATCGATTGAGCTATCTGTTGCTCCAAGGAGTCTGTGATGATCTTCGCACCATACTGGGCAGGTATCACTTCTACATCACTTCCCTTGATAACTATCCCCGCGTTTTTTTCGGAAACATTCATCTCGCTTGAAAGACCTTGAACAAATTTATCCAACTTTACAATATCGATACTGTAGTCTACATTTACGCCGATCTTTGTCAGATATCTTGCAGAGTATTTCGGCGAGAGCCAGTATGCAAATGACTTATAACGAGTCTGAAAGTTTTTTATAATGTCCCCTTCTCGGCCTGCCTGAAACGCTTCGGCGGACAGCTGAAGATAGTCTATCCCTAGCCCCATCTCATAAAATTCCGCTGTCTTTTCCTTATCTCCGACTTTGAAAATGAACCTGTTGTCTTCCAGCTTAGTTCTAACATCTTGTTTTAGTTCTCCTTCAGATCTTCCTCCCATCTGCTCGCCCAAAACATATACTCCCGGAAGTACTTTGCCTTTTTGCAAATATTCAAAAACCGCGGGGAAAAGTAAGGAACTAATAAAAAAGAACCCGAAAAAAACTGAAAAATATATAACGACTTTTTTGTATAAATGTTCATTTTCACCTTTGGTTTTTTCTTTTTTTTGCAGATCTAAAACTACAGTCTCGCCTTTATTTTCAAGGTCAATGGTATCTTTATTTTTTGCTAACGGAGCATATATGCCATCTACCAATAGTGGACTTTTTTTATACATCCCTCAATTCCCCTCCGAGTTTTTGTTTTATTTTTTGAACAATTTTAGTGCTCTCTATGTCGGCTTCTTTGTCTTCCAGCGTTCTTTCTTTCGAGATAAATTCCAAACTCACTGTCACACTCTTTTTATTTTCCCCTAGTTCCTTTCCATAGTAGATATCGGTGATCTTGATATTTTGCAGATGTTTCGCCTCAGACTTGTTCGCGACTTCCAATATTTTCTGAACCGGTAGCGAAGTATCGACGACAAATGATAGGTCCCTCTTGATACTTGGAAATCTCGGTATCTCTTTGTATGCTTTTTGTTTAGGAATAAGACCGGATAAAAGATCCAGATCAATATCGAACAGAGCGACACTTTTCTTTATGCCAAATGCTTTCATTACCTCCCGATCAGTCTCACCGAGTCTCCCAGCGCTTTTTCCTTGGATGAGGATCTCGGCGCTCCTCGAATGATCGAGTGGTCCTCCCTTGTAGCTCTCGAACCGGACTTCACTACTGAGCCCCATGCTGGTAAGTAAATTCTCGAGCGCCCCCTTTGCTACATAGAATTCTTTTGCCTCATCGTACTTGAACGGCATAATCCCTCCATCGACTACCGCTCCCGCAAGACGTCTATTTTCAACCGGGGCATCACCACCTACTTTGGTATAAACATTTGAGACCTCAAATATCTTTATGCCATCAAAAAAGTTCTGGTTTTGAGAGACATTCAAAAGAAGATGAGGCAAGAGTGAAGTCTTCACATACTCCTGATCAGGATTTGATGGATTCTCAAGTTTAAAAGCGCGCGACAGATCTTCTCTAATAGCGCTCAGGTATTTTCCGTTCAAAAAAGAGTAATTATAAACCTCCGAAAATCCAGATCCGGCAAGCGTTCTTTTTACATTAGAGACCAAATCATACCTCTTGTTCTCTTTGAAATCCGGAAGTTCTCCTCTCAGCATCGTTGGCACTATATTCCCGTATCCAAAAATCCTTACGATTTCCTCAGCTAAGTCTTGCTCCATCGACACGTCTAGCCGCCACCAAGGTACAGTAACGGCGATATAGTCGTCCAAATCTTCTGTGTATCTTCTGGCCCCCAGGTATTCCGGATTTTTCAAGAAAAGATCGGCCGAGTCCTCCACCACTTCGCCCTCCGGAAGCCTTGCCCATTTCTTATTTCCACCGTCGTAGCTATAGTGTCGCGCATGCACAATTTTCCCGTCTCCTACATAAATAGCGTTGTGCCCGACACCTTTCGGATAATTTTTTGTGGTAATTTTTTTGTAGCCGCCTTTACCATCGGGGATAAAGTAATGATCAGTAACCGACTTGTCGATCACCCCTTTGACAAATAGGATGTCTCCCAGTTTTAGATCCTGATCTTTGACCGGCTCCCCAAGCTCGATCTGCGCAAGCGAGGTGTACCCTATAAATTTTCCTATTTTTGAATAGATATAGTCCGACAGGTAGGAACAGTCAAAAGCATCTGTTCCATGAGTTTTAAATTTTGCCCCAAAAGCGTACGGTTTTCCTACATGCTTTCTTGCCTCTTTCACAATATCGAACTCCTCGGCCTCAAAACCCAGACCGTTTAGTATTCTCAGACACTCCTTCGTCGAGATTTCTTGGCCAACGAACTTATCGAGCCAACTTTTTCTAAAACCTACATGTTGAGTCCAGATCCACTTGTCCAAAACGTCTATCTTCCCCTTCTGAACAGTACCGTCACATAATTCTGCAATCATAGAGGCCGCTTTGTCCAAAGCATACTCGGGAAGCTTTAGTGGCAAGCCCTTTTCGAATCGAGCTGACGACTCGCTCCTTAGTCCAAGCTTTCTAGATGATCTTCTGATCGAGAGATAATCAAAGACCGCTGCTTCCAGCACAACCGTCTTGGTATTTTCATCCGCGCCCGAGTCCTCGCCGCCCATAATCCCTGCTATTGCTATCGGCTTTTCGCTATTTGCAATAACGAGGATAGAGCTATCGAGTTTGCGAAGCTTTCCGTCAAGAGTCTCTATCTCTTCGCCCGCCTTCGCCTTCCGAACGAATATTTGCACCGGTCCTTTGCCGGCTCCTTTCTGATCCGCGAGTTTACTGAGATCAAACCCATGAAGTGGTTCGCCGGTTTCAAGCATTACATAGTTTGTGACATCAACGACTTTGTTGATCGGTCTCACCCCAGAAGATAACAACCTTTTCTTGAGCCAGTCAGGAGATGACCCATTGTTTTTAATCTTTATCACCCTCGCCATATACCTCGGACAAAACTTTGGGTCGGCGACACTGACAGAGATAATATCACCTGTATTCTCTCCGCCTTCTTTGATCTTCACATCCGGTAATCTCAGCTTCTTCCTCAGAACGACAGAGACTTCTCTGGCCAGTCCAATAATTGATAAACAGTCTTGTCTGTTCGGAGTAATGTCGAGATCTAGAACAAATTCTTTGGGAAATAATTCGTTGAAAATAGTCCCGGGCTTGATCTTGGGATCCAAAATCATAATCCCATCGCTCTCTTCAGAGATGCCAAGTTCCTTCTCAGAACAAATCATTCCCTTAGACTTAACGCCTCTTATCTCCGCTTCCTTTATCTCAAAATCACCGACTTTGGCTCCTTCTAGCGCTAACGGAACCTTTTGTCCGGCCTCTATATTGGAGGCGCCGCATACTATATCAAGCGTCTTGCCAGCACCCGTGTCTAAACTAACAATATGCAACTTGTCGGCGTTTGGATGAGAGCTAATCTTTAATATTTCTGAAACCACAATATTTTTATCAAAATGTTGGGCGCTTTCTATATGCTCCACTTCTGAACCGGAAAGAGAAAGCCTATCGGCGAGTTCATCAACCGAGACATCTACATCCACATATTCTTTTAGCCAACTTATTGGTAATTTCATTTTATCCTTTTGCCGTCATTCCCGTGAAAACGTGAATCCAGAGAAAAATCTCAACAGATTCTGGTCAAGCCAGAATGACATTAAATAACTAAATCAAAATTGGTTAATAAATCTAAGATCTCCGCTATGGATGAGACGCATATCCTCTATGCCATAGTAAAGCATCGTCAGCCTATCGATACCGAAACCAAAAGCAAATCCGCTATATTTATCCGAGTCGACATTCATATTTTTCAAAACATTTGGATGAATCATCCCGCATGGCATGACCTCAATCCATCCGGACTTCTTGCAAAAACTGCAGCCCTTTCCTTTGCAAAAGAAGCAACTGATGTCCATGTCTATACTCGGCTCCGTAAATGGATAATAGTGCGGACGAAATCTTGTTTTCACGTCGTTACCAAACATTTTTTTAGCAAAATGGGTCAATGCACCGATAAGATCCGATACCGAAATCCCTTCATCTATCACGAACCCTTCGAGTTGATAGAAGGTGGTTTCGTGAGAAGCATCTGTTGCCTCATTTCTAAAACATTTTCCGGGTACTATTACTCTCACCGGCGGCTTTCTATCGGCCATCGCCCGAACCTGTGCGTTTGAGGTATGGGTTCTAAGAAGAAGTTTATCGTCATCATCCAAGGTCCGATTATCGTCAACGTAGAAAGTATCCCATGAGTCTCTGGCCGGATGATCTTTGGGCACGTTTATCGCGTCGAAGTTATAGAATGCCTTTTCAACCTCCGGAGATTCATAGATTTCAAAACCCATGGTTTGGAATACGCTAGTAGCCTTCTCTAAAAACTGCGTCACCGGATGCAGATGCCCTTCTGGAAATTCGCTCCCCGGCGCGGTGATATCGATCGCTTCCGTTTTAGAGACAGCGCCTTTTAATGATCTTTCTTTAGTTGAAACATCTGCTTCGATATGCTTCTTTAGCTCGTTCAGTTTCCTACCAAAATCTTTTTTCTGAGAAATAGAAAGGGAGCCGAAAGTTTTTGACAACCTAGCTATCTCGCCCTTTCGGCCCAAGTATTTTATTTTGATCTGTTCGAGTTCTTCCTTGGATACTACTTTAGCAATATCCTTATCGAAACTCTTCTCGATAATTGCTATTTTTTCCATTTGATAAATCCCTTTTCGCTCTTACTAGCTAATCTTATAAAACGCCGAGTAATCTATACCAAAACAGGTTGAAGATAAGCGTGAAAAACAAGCTGTAATAAATGAACTGATAATTCTCTAATTTTAAGACATATCGGGCATATGCCGCGACACTGGCGAAAAGAGCTAAGATGTTTATACTTATAAATATCGGAACTGAGAGGCTTGAACTCCCGGCGAATAAAAATGATATGGCGGTTACGAAAAAATAAACCGCTACCAAGCCAAAACTTTCCAAGATAAACTTGAGCCAATTTAAATCGTTTAGCTTTTTAGTTACGCTTAAGTAAACAAGATTGAAAATCCCGATGAGCAGATACCAGATAAATATGGTGATGACGATCGATGTAGCTGAGATATTCATATTTCCCTCCAATTATTAAGTTGATTAAGATGATAAAATTTATTAAGTTGATTAAGATTATTTAGTTTATTAGTTGATTGAGATTAATAAGGTGACTGAGCTAACTAAGTTGATTTAGATGATAAAGCTGATTGGATAGATTATCTTTCCACTTTATAAACTTTGTTATCTTCAGTAAACTTAAGTAACTCTTACTACTCCTTTGACCGAAAAAACAACTCAACTAAGATAAAGCTTAAAAAAAGAAGCGCCGCGTCCCACCAGATCAATATATCGTAAGCTTTAAGCAATAATATTATATCAATATACATAGCAATTAGAAAGCCTTGTCTGGATGCCAATCCCACATTTGCATACAATACTTCATTACCAAAAATAATTCTCCTCCCGTAAAAACCGGCAAGCGTCGCAAGACCGAACATAAGGAAAAACAAACTGCCTAAAAAAGCGGCTAGGCTTAAGAAACCTTTTGACGGGTCCAAGCTCGCGGTGACAAGCAAAAATGCCGCGCCAGAAAGCACCGTTCCAAAAACTATCCCCGATAAATATGTTTTATAACCCATTGCTTCTATTATATAAGTATTTTGAGATGAGTGACAATAGAAAAAGGTACTGTGCAAACACTTTTTGCACTTTTTAGTATCATGGAGGTATGAA
>PFMH01000108.1:0-1686 GCA_002785325.1 bacterium (Candidatus Howlettbacteria) CG_4_10_14_0_8_um_filter_40_9
ATAAAACTATTTAAGACACTTCCATTTTTGGCATATTTTTCAATTCATTTCTATAGAAAGTTAAAAAGAGTAAAAGCGTTATGATCTTCCTCCCATTGTCATCCCCGCTGAGGCGTGGATCCAGAGAGGTTTAGATTAAGACTTTATAGGTGGGTCTAGATTTTGCATCTATATGATGAATGACAAAACAACAAATTATATTTTATGAAAAAGATAAAAGTTTTAAATGTTGATATCACACCTCTCACCAAGGAACAGCTGAATGGTGAGATAAGAGGATCATTAAAAGGAAAGAGGATTCTTATAAGCAAGGTAAACTCCGAGTTTCTCCTTCGGTCTCTGAAAAGTGAAGAATTTGCGACAACACTCGAAAAGTTCGATCTCAATGTCGCCGACGGTATCGGCGTTCTCTGGGCGGCGAAATACCTGTCTTTGCCGTTCTTGTCAAAGAAATCACGGATTACGAATTTCAAATTACTAATTACGATCGAGGCGGTCTGTCAGATGGTTTATAGTGGCGCCAGTTTAGTCTTTTACCCGAAGTATTGCCGTTATCCGATCCCTGAAGCGTTTCGGGGGGTTGATATGATGCACCTTATGTTGGATTTTGCAGAAAAGGAAAAATTATCAGTTTATTTATTTGGCGCTCCAAAAGAAACACTGGAAAAGACAGTTGAAAACATTAGAAATGATTTTAAAAATATTTTGATTGCAGGGTCAAGAAACGGATATGATTTTAAAGACGAGGAGATTGTAAAAGCGATAAATGACTCGGGAGCTGAGATTATTTTTGTCGCTTTGGGCTCGCCACAACAAGAATATTGGATACGCGATAATATCTCTAAGCTGAACTCTATAAAGATAGCGGTTGGCGAGGGAGGCTCGTTTAATTTTATCGCCGGAACTTACAAGAGAGCGCCAAGATGGATGAGAACGTTAGCGATAGAGTGGCTGTGGCGTCTTTTTGCCAACAAAAATACCACCACAACAGAAAAGTCCAGGATAAGCAGGGTTTGGAAAGCGGTGCCTGTTTTCATTTATCAAGTTGTAAGGTTTAAACTTAAGAATAAATAAATGAAAAAGAAAATAGCGATACTTTATAGTGGAGCAAAAAACTGGGGAGGGGTGGAAACATATCTTTCAAACCTTCTCCTAGAAGAAAACAAAGATATCGAGTTTTATTTTCTCTCAATGGGCAAGTGGGGTCTCACCGAGAAACTCTCCGGGATCTTGGGAGATCGGCTAGTCGTGTTTTCTCAGAAAAGGGTAAATATCTCCTTGCTTTTCCGGGGGCTTCCTAAAACATTGAGATCAAAAAAAATAGAGGTCTTGGTTAGCCAAGGGGTGGTCGCCAATTCTTACGCTCGTTTTGCTTCTTTTATCACCCATATTCCCCATGTTTGCATAGTTCACAGCGATTTAAGTTCAGAATATAAAAATCTGTTAAATAGATTATTTTATATTTTTTCTGACCGCCTTTTAAGGAATGTGACCAAGAGGTATATCGCAGTTTCAGAATTTATAAGCGAGAGATTGGTGCAAGGAGGAGTCCGTCGAGACAAGATAAAGGTTATATATAATGGTATCAAGTTTAGACCAAAGACCAAAGACCAAAGACCAAAGACCGATAAAATAATCATCGGAAGTTTGGGGCGTTTAAATTATGAAAAAGGGTACGATCTTCTG
>PFMH01000108.1:1844-2088 GCA_002785325.1 bacterium (Candidatus Howlettbacteria) CG_4_10_14_0_8_um_filter_40_9
CTTGGATCTTTATGTCCAGCCGTCTAGAAGCGAGGGTTTTGGACTGACGGTCATAGAAGCGATAGAGCAAGATGTTCCTGTTTTAGTGAGCGCCGAAGGAGCGCTACCGGAACTAGTTTTTCAAAACAGAACGTTTATATTTGAAAGTTTAAGCCCGGAAACGATCGCAGAGAAGATAAAAACCGCTGTTACAAATATAGACGATTTAAAAAAGGAAACATTGGAACTTAAGAAAAAGGTCGAG
>PFMH01000031.1 GCA_002785325.1 bacterium (Candidatus Howlettbacteria) CG_4_10_14_0_8_um_filter_40_9
ACTACAAAGGATGAGATAAGAAAATATGTTCGTAACCAGAAAGAGAAATCAGAAAAACTATCGAGACAACAAAAGTTATTTTAAATTCGACAGAGCATCAGGCGGTCCTAAAAGCCCCGCCCGCTCCGTCGGCGGGGTAGTTTACTGACATTTAATACCACAGCTTACTTCTCCCGATAGGTACCATTATGAGATCAACTCCTTGCAGTGGGATGACGTACTGTCTGGATAGCTTACATGGGGAATATTCTTCTCCCTCCGCTCCTATTTTTACCTTGTTAAATATTGCTTTCTGGTTTCTCTTTTTAAAACTATTAGCAAAAATGTTCTCAAGAATAGTTTTGGTTAAATTCAAAAACACAGAATAAAACGATGAAAGAAGCCAAAGTTCTGTTTAAGTCTACTAGAATATATTATTCTAATACCATAAAATGATCTCATGGACCTAAAGACAAAAGTTAGTGAGATTTCGGGTGTTGGACCGGCGTATGCGAAAAGATTAGAAAGGATCGGCGTAGAAACGGTCGAAGATCTGCTTTTTCATTTCCCGCGGCGTTACGATGATTATTCGAAATCGGTGCCGATCGCGCAAATCAGGCAGAACGAAAATGTCAGTGTTGTCGGAGATGTCTGGGAGATCAAAAATAAAAAATCCCGAAGGGGTATTACTGTTACCGAGGCGGTGATCGCCGATGATTCAGGTACTTTGAAAGCGGTCTGGTTCAACCAGCCGTTTCTTATTAAAACTTTACAGCAGGGCGATCGAGTTGCTCTCGCCGGGAAACTCGAGTGGAGCTATGCGGGAACATCGATGAATTCGCCGAGTTATGAAAAGTTAGATAGCAAAGTTCCGAACCTTGCTAATCTCAATCATACCGGTGGGGTTATCCCTGTTTATTCGGAAACGGAAGGCTTAAGCTCGAAGTGGCTGAGGCAAAAGATAAAACCATTGCTAAACTTGGTCGATCAAATCGACGAATATCTGCCAGAGGATATTTGGAAAGGACAGTTCCTTCCAAAAATTCAGGAGGCGATAAGGGAGATGCATTTTCCGACAGAGATGGACTCGCTAAATAAAGCGAGGGAGAGAATAGCATTTGACGAGATGTTTCTACTCCAATTAGCTGTTTTAGAGAAAAGAAAAATTAGCGATAAAGACAAAGCTTCAAAAATATCGTTCGATGAAGAGCTGACTAAAAAATTTGTTCAATCTCTTGGTTTTGAACTAACGGAGGCGCAGAGGAAATCAGCATGGGAGATATTGAAGGACATCCAAAACGATAAGCCGATGAACCGTCTGCTCGAAGGGGATGTCGGGTCGGGAAAGACTGTCGTTGCAGTGATGGCGATGTTGAACGCTGCAAAAGCAGGTTTCCAGGGTGTTCTACTGGCTCCGACAGAGGTATTGGCGGGGCAGCATTTTGAGAGTCTAAATAAATTGTTTAATGAATTCGATATTAATGTCGCTTTACTTACTGGTACAAAAGTTAAAAATGAAAATCTCAAAATGAAAAATGACAATGTAAAAGTTAAAATTTCTAAGAAAGATATGCTAGACGAAATCCAAAAAGGAGAGGTAGATATTTTAATAGGCACGCACGCGGTTTTAAATGACGATATACAATTTAAAAACTTAGGATTGGTAATAATAGATGAACAGCATCGGTTTGGGGTGGAGCAGAGGTCGAGACTTCGAAAAGAAAGCGGGGACGAAAAGACAGCGCCGCATTTTCTCTCGATGACGGCGACACCGATCCCGCGAACCCTAACGCTTACTATTTATGGCGATCTCGATGTTTCGGTCATTGACGAAATGCCGAAAGGGAGGAAGCAGGTTTTGACGAGAGTGGTACCGCAATCGAAAAGACAAGATGCTTACGGATTTATCCGCAAAGAGGTGGAAAGCGGTAGGCAGGTATTTGTGATCTGTCCTTTGATAGAAGAGTCGGATAAGCTCGGTGTGAAATCGGTAGAAAGTGAATATAAAAAATTGAAAGAAAATATTTTTCCAGATCTTACCATTGGTTTGCTTCATGGGAAACTTAAACCAAAAGAGAAAGAAGAGATTATGGAAAGATTTTTCGCCAGAGGCGGATCCGTCTCTGGCGGAAAAAATGAAAAGATAGATATCCTCGTTTCAACATCGGTGATCGAAGTTGGCGTCGATATTCCCAATGCGACGATCATGATGATAGAAGGGGCGGAAAGATTCGGTCTTGCCCAGCTTCACCAATTTCGCGGTCGTGTCGGAAGAGGAGAGCATAAATCGTATTGTTTATTATTTACTGAAAGTGATTCGGAGATAACACAGAAAAGACTGGAAGCTCTCGTCAATACCCATAGCGGATTTGATCTTGCCGAAAAGGACTTGGAGATTCGCGGTCCGGGGGAAGTATTTGGAACTCATCAGCATGGACTTCCGGATATCGATATGAAAAATCTTATGAATATTGCTTTAATAAAAAGGACACGATCGGTGGCTGAAGAATTTTTAGAGAACAATGATCTGGAGAAATATCCCTTGCTTAAAGAGAAAGTAGGGAAGTATAATGTGGTTACAAAGTTGGAATAATCCTTGTTTGTCATTCCTGCGAAGGCAGGAATCTAGAAGTAATTCAATCTTACTTTTAGATAGAAAAAAGTAAATTAATTTGATTTAATCTTCCACTTTTTGGCAGCAAAAACTGGAGGAAAAACTGCCGACTACGCTACGAAATAGGTAAAACAAAGAAAAATTTATCGTTCAAAACCTGAAACGCTTCGCTAAAGCAGGATTTTGTCCTTCGAAGCACTCTAAATTTTTCAGTTTTACTGCTATTTCTTCGCTATTGTCGGGGGGAGATAAAAATGCAAAAGCAGATCAAAAACATCTACGAAAAGTATTGGCTGGATATCGGGGCGGTGCTTCTATGTGCTTTGCTTTTTGGCGGAGGACTTCTTCTTATTAAAATTTCAAAGGAAGAGAAACAGCCTATCGAGATTATTGGTGAGGGTAACGGCCAAACTGAAACCACAGCAACTGATGTCGGGAATGTAAAGGCAGCCGAAACCCAACTCATAGATATAAACACTGCTGACACGAGCGAACTGGACGGGCTTCCTGGAATTGGGGAAAAGACGGCGAAAAAAATTATAGACTATCGTGAAGAGGTTGGGGATTTTGAGACAAAAGAAGATATAAAAAATGTTTCTGGAATAGGGGAGAGCAAATTCAGCGAGATTGAAGATTTGATAACGGTAGAATGAGGTTTTATCGTTCGACTTTATGGAGAACCATAGCATTACAGACTTCTCGATTCCACTTTGTTTCTCTAGAAGAATAAGTTAAGTAATATGAAAAATAAATATTTAAATTTTATAGCGATGGCCATCTCTTTTTTAGGGAGCCCTTTTATCGTTATCGCATCTATGCTGATATTTTTGGCATGGCATTATAAGGACGGTGTCCTCCAGTTTTACTCTTATCTTTTGGTGACGGCGATATTTGTCCTTATCATCCCTATCGCATATATGGTTGAGAATATAAAAGATCTAAAATTTATAGATCTTCATCTCACGAGAAAAGAAGATCGGGAAAAGGTACTTCTCGTCACCGCCTTTAGCGTACTCGTCGGATATCTGATGTTGAGCTTCATCGGTATGCCAAAACCTTTGCTTCTGGTCGAACTTGTAGTCCTTGTAAATCTAATAGTAATAACAATACTCACTTTTAGGATGAAGCTCAGTATACATCTTGCTGTTCTTACTATAGTGGCAACTTTAGTAGTTTTCTTCCTTGGAAACTCATACCTCTGGCTTTATCTTTTGATTTTACCACTTGGCTGGTCGAGATATTATCGAGAAAAACACAGTTTTCCGGAGATATTCGCAGGGACATTTTTAAGTTTTTTTGTGACATTAGTAATCATAGCGATGTTTGTGACAGCAGGGTAAGGGTTCAGATGTCGGAAATCGGAAGTCTGATATCCGAGTTCTGAAATCCGATATCTGAACTTTAGTGTCGGGGATCCTCCTTCGTTTCACTGCGGGCGGACAGGGAGGATTCCCTGTTTGGGGCGGGGTAAACTCCGCGTTGCCCCCGTCTAGACTCGCTAGCCGAGGCTACCGAAGGCGTAACGGTAAGGATATTCTTCACTACCAATCCAGTTCCAAAATAAAAAAACCCTTGTTCGGGATTTTCATTTTGGTGCCAGGGAGAGGATTCGAGCACCGCCCGACGGGTTAACAGGAAGAAAATTCTTACCACCTCCCACAACACAAAAACCGAGCTCCAAAAAATTAGATCTCGGTTTCTGGTGCCGGGGAGAGGATTCGAACCTCCACGAGTGTTACCTCACTAGTTCCTAAGACTAGCGTGTCTACCATTCCACCACCCCGGCGAATATTTGATTTTCAACTAAAATATCTTAGCATTTTTTTGTAATAAGTTCAATTCTCTTTATTTTTTTATTGCTATTTTTTGGTTTTTGGAGTATTTTATTCTCGAGAGGGTCAAGCAGAACGCTTGGCTCGTTTTGTACCTTAAGGAGGTGCTTAAACTTGGGAAAAGGCGTCAAGATATTTTTGGAACCGGGGACAAGGATACCAAGATGGATCTCGAGTCAGGACCTAAATGTCACAACGGGGAGCGAGCAATACAAAGCTAGCAGTAGAAAGTGCCGAGTGCTGGAAATTCGAGGAGGAGAAGCTTCATTTTTTTCGGGTGGCAGTGTCGTAGTTAAGATGCCATGGTCGGATGTGTTTCACGGAGCTTTTAATGAGATGAGAGTTTTTGAAATCCGTAATCTTGAAGGCAACGGATTGATCCAAAGAAACTGGCATCTGTGCAAAGAGTGCGGGAGGATTAACGGCACAATGATAAGATCAGTGCCGAGTAAAGCGTATCCCATCTATAGAGACTCTACCTTCGGATGCTCTGAAGGCCATCAGTGGGAGCTAGAGGGGATTTGAAGGAAACGGCAAACAGCTAAGGAAGTGAGAAAATGGGACAGATCGTAAGTCGACCTTTTCATGAGACGATTGTGGACGCGATTGAGGTGGCCGTAGATGTTGAATCTCGGACCTTCTTCGTTTAAATTGATTTAAAAAAATCCTTATTTTTTTGTCACTTTTTCGATTGCTATTTTTTTCGATTTGAGATATATTTAAATACTGAAACAAGCATTAAAAGAGGGGAGAATATGAGCGTAAGAGAACTAACCGACAAAGATTTTACAGAAGCGGAGAAGAGCGATAAGGCAATAGCGAAGTTTCATGCTGACTGGTGCGGGCCTTGCCAGATGCTAAAACCCACTTATCTCGAAGTTGCCGAAAAGGTTAAAGGCGTTGATTTCTTTAGTATAAATGTAGATAATGCGCCGGAGACGAGTGAAAAATACGGGGTGATGAGTGTTCCGACGATGATAATTTTTGAAAAAGGAAAAGAGAAGGATAGGATAGTAGGGGCGCTGAATGCGGAGACGTTGGAAGGGGAGATTAAGAAAAAGTTTGGAGCTTAGTTACTAAGTTTGTAAGTTAATAAGTTGCTAAGTTCTTGTTCCCAGTTAAGAGTCTAAAAAGAGTCTACGAATATTAAGAACAAAAATTCTGGATTCCCGCTGTGGCGAGAATGGCAGAGTGGAGAGGACTGGTTATTGGTACGAATAACGGAACCGTTGAGAGTTTAGCGTCAGTTTTGCGTACCGTTTTAGCGTCAGTTTTAGCGATTTTATGGATATAAAAAGAGAAGACTTAAAAGATTCGCAAGTTAAGCTAACCATCGATATTCCAGCGGGGATGTTGCATCTTTATTCCGAAGAGGCATATAAAAAGCTGGCGCCGAGTGTGAAAATTGCCGGTTTTAGGCCGGGCAAAGCGCCTAGAAATATGGTGGAGCGCGAGATCGGCTCAGATGCATTTAATAATGAGATTCTAAATATCGCGATTCAGCGAACGTTTTATGACGCAGTTATTAAAGAAAATCTGACTACTGTGAGTCCTCCAGATATAAAAGTTCTAAAATTTGTCCCAACCGACGGATTGACCTATGAAGCGGTGGTCACTATCCTGCCGGAAGTAAAGATACCCGATCTTAAAAGTATCAAACTAAAAAAACAGGAAATAAAGATAGAACCGAAAGAAGTCGAATCGGTTATCGAAGACCTGAGAAAGCAAAATGCGGTTTATAAAGAAGTAAAGAGGGATGCAAAATCAGGAGATAAAGTCGAGATAGATTTCCATGGACTTTTGAAAAATATCCCTTTCGAGGGCGGAACAGGCAAGAATCATCCGTTAATTTTGGGTTCAGGCGCCATGATCCCCGGATTTGAAGACGGAATAGCCGGGATGAAAAAAGACGAAGAAAAAGATATAAAAGTTACTTTCCCAAAGGAATATCATGTAGAACATCTGGCGGGTCAGGAAGTTATTTTTAAAATTAAAGTAAATAAGATCGAAGAGATTATCCTACCAGAAGTAGACGATAAGTTTGCCCAAAGCGTTACCTCTTATAAGACAGCAAAAGAGATGAAAGAAGAAATAGAACGGAGTCTCAAAGAAAACAAAGAGCTTCAGGAAAAGAGACGTTTGGAAGAAGAACTATTGAAAAAAGCGGTTACAAAGGCTAAGATAGAAGCTCCAAAATCGTTGGTAGATGATGAAGTGCATCGGATGCTTCACGAAGCAGAGCACAATCTTTCTCACTCAGGGATAGAGCTTTCGAAATATCTCGAACACGTCAAGAAAACGAAAGAGGAGTTTGAAAAAGAGCTTCTGCCGGAAGCGGAAAATAGAGTGAATGTAGGACTTCTTTTATCCGAGATAGTAAAAGAAAATAACTTTACAGTTACCGACGAAGAGGTGAATGCTGAGATAGAGATTTCACTCGGTTATGCTACTGCCGACAAGAAGGATGAGGCGAAGAAATATTACGAAAGCGAAGATGGCAGAAGAAGCGTAGAAAATGGGTTTTTGTCTAAGAAGGTGATGGAGTGGATGATGAAGGAAGCTTCCGTGGAGTAACTTTAATTTATTTTCCACTTTTTGGTAGCACATATTACAATGTCATTCCTACGGAGGCAGGAATCTATAACTTCTTACTTTTTGAACCAAAAAGTAAGAAAAAGATTTCGATATGAATTTCTTTTTTCCACTTTTTGACAGCAAAAACTGGAGGAAAAACTGCCGACTACGCTACGAAATAGGTAAAACTAAGAAAAATTTATCGTTCAAAACCTGAATCGTTTCACTAAAGCAGGATTTTGTCCTACGGAACACTCCAAATTTTTCAGTTTTACTACTATTTCTTCGCTATCGTCGGTACGAATAAACTGATAGTCGGGAAGAGATAAGATATAGCTGATTGTCGATACGGATTATAAAAAATTTAAACACGGAGGTTTTATGAGCAAAGAAATAAGAAATCAAATATTGATCCCGACCGTTATCGAAAAAACGGCTCTTGGGGAGCGGGCATACGATATATATTCCCGGCTTTTGAAAGATCGGATTATCTTTTTGGGAACTGAGATAGACGACAATGTTGCCAATATCATTATCGCTCAACTCCTATTTTTGGAAAGCGAAGATCCGAAAAAAGATATCTTTTTATATATAAATAGTCCGGGCGGCAGCGTTTCTTCGTCTCTGGCTATATATGACACGATGCAGTTTATAAAACCCATGATTTCCACCATATGTGTTGGATCGGCGTCGTCCGGGGCGGCCTTTCTCCTCGCCGGCGGTGAAAAAGGTAAGCGTCTTATACTGCCTAACTCGAAAGTTATGATCCATCAACCGATGGTTATGGGCCTTCAGGGACAGGCAACTGATGTCGAGATTCACGCAAACGAACTCATTAAAACAAAAAAGACATTGAGCGAGATATTAGCAAGTCATACCGGACAAAAACTCGCCAAGATAGAGAGAGATGTGGAAAGAGATTTCTTCATGTCAGCAGAAGAAGCAAAAGCATACGGGATGGTAGATAAGATAATTAGTAGCCGTTAGCTATTTGCTGTTAGGGGGGCGGAAGAGTTTATAGTTTGTCATTCTGGCGACGGTGAGGAGGCCAGAATCAATATCGTTATCAAGAGGATAGATTCTGGACTCCTTCCCAATAGAAATCGGGATAGTCGCCAGAATGACGAGAACCGCATTCGAATCAATTCGTGACAAAAATTCGTAACTTCATTCGTGGTTAATTAACAAAATTTTATGAAAACAAAAGACATTTACGAACTGGCTATAAAGCTTGGGATCGAAGCTGATCCGAGAGATAAAAAAAGAATTGAAAGCATTCTCAAAGAAGAAGATAAAAAGTATAAAGATCTAAAAAAAGAAGATAAAGAACTCTACGACACGGAAAAAATAAAAAATCCATTTCCTGACACGAGAGTATTTGTCGATAACGGAAAAGAAATAAAAAAAATCTTGGTCGGGATAGATATGGAGTCCAGTGAGATTCTTTTAGCGGATAGATTGAATGAAAAAGGCGAGGGGATAGATTTGGTAATCGCCCATCATCCGGAAGGGAATGCTTATGCCAATCTGTCGCTCGCTATGGGTATGCAAGCAGATGTAAGCTGTGTCTTCGGTGTTCCGATAAATGTAGCAGAGTCTGTTTTAGGTCCAAGGATGAGTGAGATCTCGAGAGCGGTGCATCCCGCAAATCATCAAAGGCCGGTGGATATGGCAAGGATTTTGAAAATAAACTTTATGTGCATGCATACGCCGGCAGACAATAACGTTCAGAAATATCTCCAAAACATATTTGACACGAAAAAGCCAGAAAAAGTTTCTGACGTCGTAAATATTTTAAAGGAAATACAAGAGTATAGGAAGGCAACGAAACAAAATGCAGGTCCAAAAATATTCTGCGGGAGTGAAGATAGGAGCGCAGGGAAAGTGATGGTTGATATGACAGGCGGAACTGGAGGACCAAAAGAAGCATACGAAAAACTTTCCCAAGCAGGAGTAGGAACGATAGTAGCGATGCATATCAGCGAAGATAGTCGGAAAGAAGCCGAAGCACATCATATAAATGTTGTGATCGCGGGACATATCGCCTCTGATTCTCTGGGTATGAACTTGATATTGGATAAACTGGAAGAAAAGGGAATAGAGATCGTCCCATGTTCTGGGCTCATAAGGGTAAACAGGGGTAAGAAAAAATAAAAATATTTCGGGTTTTAGCACCTATTTTTCTAAAAACCACCAATCAATTTTTCAAAAAGAACGCTTCTATAAATCGGGGTGTTCTTTTTGTAATCATCATTTATTGCCATTCAACCTAGACCATTTTTATGGTAAACTTTAAT
>PFMH01000109.1 GCA_002785325.1 bacterium (Candidatus Howlettbacteria) CG_4_10_14_0_8_um_filter_40_9
CGCACCACACATCCTCACACGTCGCGCTCATTGGCGGCGGCACAATCCCAAAACCGGGCGAAGTCACACTCGCGCATCACGGCGTGCTTTTTCTAGAGGTCGGCTTGGAAAGAGAGGTGAGTACGTTTTAGCGGTACGAACAAATTGGTGGTCGGTTTGTAAAAAGTAGTAAAAAAAATAGGCCTGCTTTGTGCCATATAAGTAGGCGGATACTCTTCGTGAGATTTTTTGCAGACCAACCAAAATAGTGGTTGGCTTATAAAACAACAAATATATAGCAGTATGGCTGTACTTTTGCCCTAAAAAATGCGAGGATTTTAGCGACAGGCCAATGTCGCATGAAATCCATAACACCCACATTTTCCTATTTTTTAGGACTCATAACAGGAAGAGGGCACCTATTTCACGATAGCAAAATTATTGCTATAGAATTTTCACACGCCAACGAGTATGCGGAAGGCATTGCACATTGTCCGGTATGTGGTTGGCTGGCAACTAATAATGGCAACGGCCTAAAGTGCAAAAATCCCGCTTGTGGTAAACCTGTTGACCCTTCAGTCAAGAAAACATACAACCAACCCGTATCTACTGTTGAGTCATTAAAGAATGTAATCATCCCGTTTCTCAGTAAAGAGATAGGCGCGAATTTCGATATAACAGGCAACAAAACCATGACTTTATTGGTCGTGGATTTTAAAGACTACGAAAAAGTATTTGATGAAGTACTTTCACATTTTGTTCCAGACATGAGTTTTGATAGATTCCATATACCAAAAGCCATTTACGAAGTAGAGAAAGCATCGAAAATTGAATTTATAAATGGGTTGCTAGACACTTCTGGTTTTCCTTCTCCTGGCGGTTGGTTAAACCGTGACGGTGAAAAAGGGCACGGCAGAATGAGAGTATATTTTCAGTTAGTACGGAATTGGCACCTGCCTGTCGAGATAGATAATTTTTTACGTTCAGAGTTTGGACTCCCTATTCACACCATTGACTGGGGACATCCCAACATAAGAGATGCAAATCTTACCGACTTTTTTAATGCTCGTCCGACAACTTGGAGCCGCGAACATCAACTAAAGTTCTTTCCCGAATACTATGGAATGTTTAAGTTCAGGATAAGTTCAAAACAGTCTCTTTTCGATGAGTTGCACAATCATAATGTCGCCACAGTCTTTAAAGATAAAGATGATTGGTTTCCACCGTCCAAAGTTACAACCGGAAAAATCAAAGCATATCATCCGGGGGAACAGGATTTGCGGATACCAGAACCCGCTAGGAAGCACTTCGACGCATTCTGGCAAATAAACCTAGCTATGGGTTGCAAATTCCTAGGCGAATTGCAGAAACATTCAAAAAATCCAGAGTACTTTGCATTAACGGGCGATTCGAAAGGCGATGGAGATATAGACGTTCTTATGAGAGAAAGAGATGCAATTAGCGCAAAACTTAAAGAGGAAGCTTTTGCAAAAGGCGCAGAACCAACTGAAAAGAAGCTGCGGAAAGAACAAGATGCGGAATCGGTGCTTGAATCTTCTCTATACGAGCCACTTTCGGATTATCTGCATGAGTATCTAACCAAAAAATATGAAGAGGATGTAATAACATTTGATACGTCAGCAGGAAATCTAAATCTATTTTTGAAAAATAGAAACCCAAGCCTGCTCGAAGTCTTTGATTACTGCGACCAGTACAGAATTCGTCCTGACATCGTGGGCTTTTTAACAAAAACGCGCCGTATTGCTTTTATTGAAGCCAAAATAACGTCCCTTGATTTGAAAGCAATCGGACAACTCTTAGGATATTGTTTTGTTGCTCAACCTGAAGAAGCTTTACTTGTCTCCAACAAACCAATCGCGACATCACTTGTCATGATTTTAAAAGCACGTCCTGACTTACTGGAATACTCCAAAGGAAAGCGTATAAAACTTGGAGTTTGGACAGGCAAATCCCTCGAATCTATCGAGATATAAAAATATGGAAAAAAATGATTTTACAGAAAAAATGAGACAGTGGTTAGAAAGTTTTCTTAAAAGAAAGCTCGCTTCCACACATACAGTACTTGAAGTATTAGCTCCAACTTCAAGTTTGGCAAAACTAAACAACGAACATATTAAAGGACTTCAGAATTACTCATCATGGGACTTCAAACCAGATGTGTTTGGTATCATCCAAGACAAAACGACTAAGCAGAAAGAAGTCGTGTTGTTAAACAGATCAACCTCTGCGCTCAGTTTGAAAGAAATCGGAGAAATCAACTGCTACGCTCGTCTTACAAAATCCACCTTTGTATTTCTGGCCTCTACCAGAGGACTTTCAAGTGAAGTAAATATACTATTGCTTGACGATGATATTAGAAAACGAATTTTACAACTTAATGACGGTGGAGAAATAACTATTTTTGCGTGGGATGAGAAATCAGATTCAATAAATCAAAACTCCATTGTACCTTTCAACAAAAAGGACTTCCTGCTCGACTAACTACCGCTTCCAGTAGATACACACAAACTCGTGTACCTTGTTAAATCGGAAAACATACGGATATCCGAGTGTTTTCATGTTGTTGTATTCTTTTTGTCTGTCCCAGATTACATACTCTTCAATCTCAAAACCAATCTCTTTCATTATTCTAGTCTGGTCTTCGTGTAAAGGATAGAATTTATCTTTTTTTCGAATATCCATCACAACTGAACAGCATCGTTTGTTTGGTTTTAATGCCACATAAACTTTCTCAAATACTGCCTTTAGGTCTTGCAAATATGCTTCGTAGTCGTTGATGTTTCCTAAATCTTTTTTTGAGTCAGAATAGTTGCGAATCTCTTTAGAATCTGCGCTTCTTTTCATGTTGAGAATATCCCAATATGGCGGGGAAGTGACAACTAAGTCTACTGATTCTGGTTTCACATACTTCAGCAAATTGCGTGAATCTGCACAATATACTTCTGGAGCAAATCTTTCTATATTTGTTTCAAAAATTTCTCCTTGATATTCAGTAGCTCTTGTTTTTGCTATCTTGCAATAGTCTTTATTTAACTCAATCCCGATTCCTTTTCTACCAGTTCTATAAGCGGCCAATAGAGTTGAGCCAATGCCCAAAAATGGGTCTAAAATGACCTCTCCGGGGTCTTTTGTGTAGATATTGATTAGCTTCTCAGCAAGTTGAGAAGGAAACATTGCCGGGTGTTTTAGTTTTCGTTCGCCATTTGTTTTTGCGATATCTCTCCAGATAGTAAAAGAGTTTTGCAACCACTCTTTTCCCGATAAGTTGTTCATTTTTGATGCCATATTATTTTTCGACTTTAACTAGAAACAAACTCTCTTTCGTTACAACATTACTACCGTCTTGATTGATTGCACGATATCTTCGATGACTTTTCTCGAATACCTTAACTTTTCCACGCTTGCTAAGTATCTCTCTTATCTTTTCGTGGGGGATAATGCCCTCATTGTTATAGCTTAATAAGATGTATTTTGCTTTTGCTTTCATCACTAAATCGTTCAGAGCATCTGCCGCTTTTCTTGAAATCGAATAATCAGATTTCTGGTGTTCGTAAGGACGCATTCCCGAACCGCCATATATTTCAGGTTGTTTTTTAAACCACCCCTCTGCTATCAACTCAAGAAAAAAATAATTAGAAGCAAACTGTCTAGCGTTGTATGGCGGGTCTAAATATAAAATATCTACGCTATATTTACTGACTAACTTATTTGCATCTTCATTAAACGACTTGTTCTCTCTAATGCTCGGGATTATTTTGGGGTGCGAAAGCTTCATTGGCTTCAAAGCACGAGCATCCCAAGTCTTCAAATATGCGGCGTAAGTTCCAGTAACGTTGCTCACCAGATTAATCGCATCTATCAGACTGGTTATAAGGTAGTAATACTCCGTTGATGATATTTTCTTTGATTCTTTCCACGACTCAATGGTTTCCCTTATGACATCAACCTTCTTTGCGTTCTCCACGGAAATATACTGGCGTACATTTTTTCCGTAAGGCGAATAGTTCTTTGTAATAAAACCAACTTTTCCTTTCAAATCATTCAAGTACGTAATAACGTCCTCGTTAATCTTCAGGTTGGCGAACCTGGGCTTTGAGTTTGTCTCGATATAGCAGCGCGCAAAGGCATGAGCAAACTCTAAAAAGTCATTTGAATAGACCGTGTAATCTAATTTCTTAAAATGCTTCCCGACTGCAGCAGTACCACTAAAGATGTCAAAAAAGGTTGCCCCTTTTTTTACAGGAAGAGATGCAACGACGTCAGAAATATAATCCAAAAGCTTTGTTTTACAGCCGTAATATCTCATGAGGGATAGTTATATTTTAGCATTACCCTTGTATTATACACTGGTTGTACTATAATACAACTATCTTATTAAAAAGTAACGATGTATTCTGTGGATAACTTCATGAGAAACGATCTTTACCCGCGATTCGGAAGGAATCTAAGGAAGGCGCGTTTGAAGGCAGGATTGTCTCAAATGCAAATTGCGAAATCTATCCGCGCGGATAAAAGTTATATAAGCAATCTCGAACAAGGAAAAAAGAATCCGACTCTTTTTACAATAAGCAAGCTGGCTAAAGGCATAGGTGTTTCTATTTCAAAACTTCTACAGGATATCTAAATCAAAGCAGACTACTTCAAAAAGTAGCTAATGCTTTTCCCGTACATGGTGGCAAACGTTTTCAGTTGAGAAACATCAACTCGCAACTGACCAGACTCAACTTTTGAAATATATGCTTGGGTAGAACCAAGCTTTTTTGCTGCTTGAATCTGAGTCAAACCCGATTCGCTACGAGCTTTCTTTAGCTTCCTAACAAAGACTTTGTAGTCATCATCATAAATGGTCTTCTTCATACCATCTATGTTCTATAACTATATGGAATATAACTACTTGTTATATTGTTATATAATGCAAATGAGGGTAGTTGATTCCATATATGAATGCATTTACAAAACAAAGAGATTCAACGGCAATAATGGTTGTGGTAGTTCCGCTGCTTATTCTGGCGCTGGGCTATTTGGTCTTTGGGGGGAACACGAACAACTCTCAGCAACAAGACAAACACGACGCAGGAAAGTACAGCACATCCGTCTATTTCAATCAGGTTGTAGATGTCTACGCGAATGTCGCGGATGCCATTACTCAAATGCAATTTATTGAGTCGTACTGGCCGAACTGGTCAAATAGTGATGTAGCAGAGCTTGCTAAGCAGACAATGATTATCGAAACTTCCTACGCAAAAATAGCGAGCATCAGTCCGCCAGACGATTTAACTTCTATACATCAGGAAGTTTTAAGCGCATTCATACTGTTCAGAGATGCTATGCCGATGTATAGGAAAGCGATTGATAGCCGTGATACTGCTCTCCGCACGGAGTCAATGAATATGATTCTGCGTGCTGGAGAAGAACTCACGGCAATAACGAATAAATTTGAATAGAGAACTGCTTATGGGTCCATAACGAGTAAGTTGGAAACATTATTAACTAGGCGTATCATTAAAATATATGAAAAACTCTATAGCGATTTTAGGACTGGCATTACTCATAGCACTTCCAGTCAGTGCGGCTACCCCACTCACGGGAAAGATTATTGCCCTCGACGCAGGACATGGCAACGGAGAAACTGGTGCGGTCGGAGTATGCAACGGAGTTGAGGTAATAGAAGCAGATGTAAATCTGGCAGTGCGTGCGGAATTAAAATCTTTAATAGTTTCGGGAGAGGGTGCGGTGCATGAAGTAGAACAACTTTCTTCACGACACGACAGGGTTGCGGATGCGGAAAACGCTGGGTCTGATGTTCTTGTCTCCATTCATCACAATGGCTCGACGAACACATCGGCAGACTACACTCAAAGCTTTGTGACTCAGAAGAACGACAAAATCCTTGCGGGTTATATTCATCCTGCGATAGTGAGTGCTCTCGATTTGCAGGACAAAGGGATTAAAAATGACGGATACGGTATGACCGTATACGGCTCGCTTCCCGGAGTTCTAACAGAAAGCTATTTCATCACCAACACAGAAGCGGCGTGTGATTTCTTGGATTATCAGAATGGAGCGACAAACACTCGTGTCCAGAAAGAAGCACAGGCAATGTATGACGGTCTAGTAGCGTACTTCTCCGCAAATACTGGCGGTAGCGGAAACGGCAAGGGCAGGAACCGATAATGACCAAGCGTTCACTAAGAAAATTCAAGGCTCTCTACGAGAAACATTTCGGAGAGAAACTCTCTGACGAGGAAGCCGCCCGAAAGGCGGCGTCCCTCGTTGAGATATATCGTGCTGTGTACGGCAACGTAGAGTTTCCAGATACCGATAAGGAAAACACTAACGAGAAGTAATCAGTCTCATTGTTTTTGCTTCCGCGACAATCCTACTCTTTTTGGAGTTTTTGGTGGTGAAATAAAGAAACTATACCCAGCGTACTATTTTGTGTAATACGCTAGGGGCAGTAGGACACCTCGGTCACTCTGTCGGTCTCTCTCGTCCTATCTGAGGCACGTTTGTGTGAGAGTTGGTGGAATCTATTACTTACCCTGCAAATTGAGGTATCGGCTTAAATCCGATAAAATGGAGCTATGGAATCCGACTCTAAACAGAAACTGCCATTTGAGATTACGCCACAAATAGTGAGGTATTTAGACGATATTCTTTACATTCACAGAGAGTGGCGACAGCAAAAACCATTTTATTTAATAGAGCCCCGTCTGCCGTCCGAGCTACAGACACCGACAAGAATACGAAATAATAGCCATTTCTGGCATTACTTAGAAAGAAAGCTACAGGCGGTTCAGACTTTCAGTCCTGCACTCATGAATAAGGCGGTTTCAGCTAGTGAATTGAGGAAGGCAACAGAACGCGACAGGGGCATTGTTGGTATCGCGAGAGTACATGGCGATACTCAAAGTCCTTTTAAGACATTTGCAGCGGGACCAGAAGGCTTTGAACGGAAACTCGAACAGGTAGCAAAAATGGGAAGACCGGGTATTTCGTTTCCAAACAAAGAAAAATATATAATCCTAAAACTACTAGGTATAGAACCAGTAGAAAATTTGCGGAAAGAAGTCGAAGCACTATCACAAGAAGAAAAAGAGAAAACTGTAAGTGGCACACATCGGCTCATCTACATGAATGGCGAGGGCGATTTCTTAATCGGCAAGCATCGCGATGCTATTCCTTTTAAGAGCAAGAAGGCTGGATACTATAAGGTCTTTGTTGCAATATACAAGGGCGCAGGTGGCACGAGTGCGCCAGTGTCGTATAAAAAAATCACTGAGCATATACGGCTTCATTTTGGTGGGAAAGAATTTACGACTAAGGAAATACAAAATCATATAAACAACTCCATAAAACGCAGGTACCTTGAAGCAAGGACGCCAGACGGCAAAGAGATTATCTCGGCAGACAGCGAGGGGAAGTCCGTCTATTTTTATAACCCAGCAATAGACTAAAACTGAAAACTTTTGTTTGCAAGACACCCAACCAACGGGTGTTTTTTTGTTGCTTATCCGTGGCTTGTGGATGCTTAAAAAGAGCATCCTTCTTTTCGTGATTATACGGCTTTAAATAAAGATATTTTTATAAAATCGCTCGCTCGTAAGTTTATTAAAAGCGAGTTCAAAACACGAAATAATACTGGTATGGACGATAAACAAAAAGAGCCATATCAGGTCGAACGCACTGGTTTTCATGACAGTGCTTGGTATCGGCTCTTTGACGTCCTACTTAACAGCGAAAAGTCGATTAACAACAAAGTAGCAAATGACAAACATGGAGTTCACAAGAAAAATGACGGATGCAACGCCACGGGATTGTTTACGAGAACTCGTAGCAAGACTCAGGCCGACAGCAGACACAGGCGAGATGCTTGAAAAAAGAGTCAACGAAGTAAAGGAAATGATTACAAACAAGTTCGGAGAACTCGGCACACCTATAACAGCAGGTTGGCCAGCAAACGAGCGAGAGATATACACGATTATCCCGATATCTATGCACGACAACACTAAAATCGATGCGGTCATGGATATCAAAATATGTCTCTACGACGACCTGCAGTATCCGAACAAATTAACGAACTAAGAACATGACAAAAATTAAAGAAAATGAACAAGGGTCTCTCAGCAAATTGGGGACATGGAACATGGAGCAACTTACAGAGGGCGTATTGCGCCATTTGGCAGGACTAATTGTTGGAGAAGCTGATAAGCCAAACGAGAAAGCATCTTGGCCTAGAAAAATGAGTGTCCTGCTCAGTAATGGAGAAAATCAGCTCGTAGCAGGAAAAGTTGAAATCAGAAAATTTACCGACGTACAGAATAGTTCAAAGGAACTAGGTGAATTTTATGACAATAGAGAGGCGTTCGATACTCTCGCGGTTCATAAAGATGACGGGGAAGACATAGACATGCCCCTCGACAGTGAATCAATCTTCTATGTTGAGTTAGGAGACAAAACTGTGGGACTGGGAAAGAAATAAATGCCATGTCGGACGACCAACTTATTAAATTCCCGGGTGTTCCTGCCAAGCGTGCCAATGGCAACTTCTGGTGCTATCCAAATGTGCTCTGTCTGCATTGGCACGAGCTTGTGGGGTCGGAACAGAAAGTGCTCGATTGCATTCTCAGGCACACATGGGGCTTTAACAAATCGTCAGACAGAATCAGTCTCACGCAGCTTGAGCACGGGGTAAACAAGGTTCACAACGGAGTGGGTTTGTCTCGGAAGCAAATCATCAGGGCACTCCGTTCACTGGAGCAAAAGGGATTTATCACGTCAGTAAAAAGCAGTATGACGAATGAATACTCTCTCGTGACAGAAGTACATCAGGAACAGGGGACAAAAGTAAACCAAAGCAGTGTACTTACGTCCCCTGCAACTGGTGTAGAAATGTCCCAGTCTGGGGACAAAAAGATACACACTATAAATAATCAATCAATAGAAAAAACAATAGAGATTATCTATAGGTACTATCTTGAAAAAATCTTTCCTGGAACCAGAGAAGTTTCGAAGTACAGGATTCCGCGACTGACCGATAAATCGAAGCAGAAAATCATTGACAGGCTTGTCGACTTCCCACCAGGAATAATCCGACATGCGATAGATAACTTCTCGAATGACGAATGGTGGATGAAAACTAACAGCACAAAGGGGCTTGCTTGGTTCTTTGGCTCAGAAGACCAGATTCAGCAGTTCGTTAATCTTGATGCTTCTGACGATGATTAGCGTATCGAGAAATTTCTGATGATGAACCAATCACCACCAGACAACACTACAAACAGACTTAAAAGACCAGATTCAAAACAACACTATGTACAAGCGCAAGAAAAATTATCAGCTTTATAAA
>PFMH01000115.1 GCA_002785325.1 bacterium (Candidatus Howlettbacteria) CG_4_10_14_0_8_um_filter_40_9
TACCTCTTTTTTGAGTTTCTTTTCAAATATATCCCCCTAGCAAAGTTTAAGGGCCAGAATAACCGTTCGGAACTCTCCCCTCGACCCGAACTCTCGGATGTCTTTTCCCTCTTTTTTAAAACGGATATCGTCTCTGTGAGGGCCTACCCCTGTTGTCCCACAAATGATATCGTAAGAAAGTGCTTTTTTGAGGGCATCCTCTAAAAAAATATTTTCGTAACCCGTGACATAAGATATCCTAACTACTTCATCCGTTCCTGAAATCTTTTTATAAAAAACGTCAATATTTTTATTTATAAGCTCTATAAATTCTTTCCTTTTTTTGATAATAAAATTTCCCAGCTCTAAAAACCCTTTGTCCCAAATCTCAAGATCACTTTCCGTTGCTCTTTTATATTTGATATTTTTTAAGAGAGCGTTCCTCTGTAGGAGAGTCCTCTTGAAGTCTATAAGAGCTTCTGTATACATCGGGTCAAGTTTGCAGAGAAGAATGTCCAGATGTCTCCTCCTTGCCCCAGGGGAAGCTTTTATAAGCTCTACATCCTCCGGAGAAAAGATCACCGCCAAAAAGCTTTTTAAAAATTCCGGTCCTTTTATTTTTACCCCGTTTTTTAAGGCAGTTTTTTTAATATTCTCATCAATGTTTTGAATAACCAGTTTTAGTTTTTTGTCCGCTTCGCCCTCTATACTGGTAAATGTTTCGTTCTCACCGATTAAGCTCACGTCTTTACTTCTAAAAGATTTTAAAGTGCATAAAAGATAGATGGACTCTAAAATATTTGTTTTCCCCTGCGCATTATTGCCAAAAAGAATAGTCCTCTCTCCAAGATCTAGGCTAAGATTTTTATAATTGCGGTAATTTTGAAGGGTGATCTTTTTTAACATAAGCCCCTTAAGTTGATGACTGTGAATTTAAACCTCTTTTTTACCAAAGACTTTTTTATATACTTACTTTTTGATGCCAAAAAGTAACAAAAAACTGCCGACACGCTACAAAATTGGACTGGCACTAGTTACTCGCTCCATTCTCAAAAAATGAACTTATCTTTTGTATTATAGGATTCAAACAACATTATTTTGAGATATTACGCTTGTAAAGTGTGTCTCAATTTTTCCGCTATTGTCGGTACGGATGACGAAGGAGATAGGTGTTTTTAGCGTCGGTTTTGCGTTTGAGTTTTGCGACAGTTCTGCGACACATACAACACTATGTTCGTAGCGGCATCACGATATAGATGTAGTCGTTATCTTTTTCGTTTCGAAAGACACAAGCGCTTACCTTATCGCTCATTTCAAAAACAAGTTCTTCTTCTTTCATATTATTTAGTATATCGAGCACATACTTGCTGTTAAAAAAGACTTCTCCGCCCTTTCCCTCTGTTTCGACACTGAGATCAGAGATACTCCCGCCGATCTGAGACTCCGGAGAGCTGATCTCCAAAACACCTTTTTGTTTTAGTAGAAATCTTATACTATTTGTCGTTTCTCTCGAAAACAAACTTGCCATTTTAACGGCGTTTAGAAGTTCACCCTTTTTTATCTTTATCTTTATCTCACTGCTTTCGGGAATAATCTTTTTATAATCAGGGTATTTCCCCTCGATAAGCCGAGTGGTAAATTCTACATCATCAGTTTTAAAAAGCGCTTGATTTTCATCTATCGAAACCTCTACATTTCCTTCTCCTTCTAAAACTCTAGAAAGCTCTATGAGCGACCTTGCTGGGATTATTATTTCAATATCTGTATTTTTCCCTTCTAGTTTTATCTTTTTTTCCGCAAGACGATAACTATCGGTGGCAGCAAAGAAAAGGTTATTATCTTTGATGTTTAGATATACTCCTGAAAGGACCGGTCTTGATTCGTCTGGCGCTGCTGAAAAAACCACAGAAAGGATAGCTTCTTTAAGAGAACTTTTTTTCAGTTTAAAATTCACCTTACCTTTTGGTTGGGGAATGAGCGGAAATTCTTCTGCAGGAAGACCTTTTATGTTTGATTTAAAATTTTCACTTTTTATATTTATTACTCCATTCTCTACCTCTATCTCTATCTTCTTGTTTGGTACGGAACTTATAAGATCCACAAACAGTCTGGCAGGAACAGCTATCTCTCCAGTTTTATCAACTTTTCCGCCTACATATGAACTTACTCCTATTTCTAGATTTGTGGACGAAACTTTTATCATTCCATTTTCAGTTTTCAAAAGGATATATCCTAAAATCTCAAGATTGCTTTTCGTAGAAACCGCCCTACTGACTATATTTAAAGATTTGTTTAAATTTTCCTGAAGGGTTGATACTTTCATAAAACCTCACTTTCTTTCTTATCTTACTATTTATATTAATTGTTATTTACCTTTTTACAAAACTTTATTATAAGTTAAACACATACTATCTATTACTTTATATATATAAATATTAATAATTGTATTAATAAGGGGTGTTTATAATATGGAAAACTGTTTTTTATCGTTTAAAATCCATACTTTTTATGTTTATAAACTACTTGTTTAAAAAATATAAACTGTTTATGTTTTGCGAATAAATTACAAAAAATTATTTTCCTTATTTTATAAGCACTACTTATAACAAATACTTAACCACATTAACCCCTACTTATCCCCAGAAAAGGGGGTCTTTATCCACAGAATATAAAATTTTTAATATCTAATTACTAATTTCTAATAAAACTCTAAAATTTTTAAATTCAAATAATCTAAAATAAACCTTTGAAATTCTGGAATAATTACTCCATATTTGTTTGTAATTTATTTTTTATATTTGTAATTTCATTAGATATTTGAAATTGTTAATTATAAATTATTACTATATATATAATCTTTCTTTTATAAGACTTATTTCGTGACGTAAAGGTTCATTATTATCAATCTCTTTTTCTATTTTATCGCAAGCATGGATAGCTGTAGTGTGGTCTTTTTTATTTAATTCTTTTGCTATCTTTGGGTAGGAAAGATTTAATTCTTCTCGAAGCAGATACATAGCTATCTGTCTCGGAACCACGATCTCTCTATCTCTTTTTTTACCCATTATCTCTTCTGTCTTTATATCATAAAAATTTGCAGTGTTTTCTATAATTTGTTTTGCCGAGACAGATCTTTTTTTCGAACTGGATAAGATATTTCCAAGAACCTGTTTTGTGACTTCAAGAGTCGGTTTGGTTGCGGTGAGTTCACAAAAAGCGATAACTCTATTTAGTGCTCCTTCAAGTTCTCGGACATTTTGCTGGATATTTCGAGAGATATAGTCGATCGTTTCGAGCGGGAAGTTCCATCCTTTAAGGAGAGCCTTCTTTTGAAGGATAGCTATCCTAGTCTCTAGATCCGGCGGTTGGACGTCTACCATGAGTCCCCACTCAAAGCGCGACCTTAGACGTTCTTCGAGAGTGGGAATCGCTTTTGGCGGTCTGTCAGAAGCGATAATTATCTGTTTATTGTTTTGATGAAGTTGATTAAAGGTATGAAAAAATTCTTGTTGAGTCTGTTCTTTACCAGCGATAAACTGCATATCGTCTATCATAAGGACGTCAACTTTTCGGTATTTATTTTTGAACTCGCCTGTTTTCTTGTTTTGGATAGCACCTATGAAATCATTTGTAAATTTTTCACTGCTTACATAAAGGACCGTTTTTTTACTGTCGGTTTTTTTTATGCTGTTTCCGATGGCTTGCATAAGATGGGTTTTTCCCAACCCAACCCCGCCGTATATAAATAAAGGGTTATAATGATCCCCGGGGTTTTTAGCAACTGACTGACAGGCGGCAAAAGCAAGCTTATTGCTCTCTCCCACTATAAAAGTATCAAAAACATATTTTGGATTTAGAGAACCTTTATTTGTAGGTCTCGGCTCTGAAAAAGAGGAAAGATCTTCGTTTGATTGGTTTACTGTTTCTTGATTGGTTGAACTGTTTGTATCTTTTTCGACTTCATTTTCTATATTTTTTACGGAACCCACTTTGTAGCTGACTTTTGTGATATTTCCCGTAGTCCTTCGAAGCGCTGCTTGTATTTGTGAATTATATTTGTTTTCAAGCCACTCCTTTGTAAATATATTTGGCACAACGATAACGATATTGCCGTCTTCGTTTGATAGAATGGCGGTGTTTTTAAACCACGTGGTAAAATTTGCTTTAGATAGATTGACCTCCAGTTCTCCAAGAACTGCCTGCCAAATAGTTTTATTATCCATCCTCGTATATTAGTGGTTAGCGATTAGCCGTTAGAATAAAGAGAAAACCCTCTCCCTTTTCCAAAAACCACGCCTTTTCTTGCCTAATGTAAGATAAGTATAGACGATAAAGCAGTTATACACAAGTATATTAATGGATAAAAGATTATGCACAGATCTTAGAAAAATTTTCCCCAATCAGACCATAAAGCCTTTTAGAATGATTTTTCGCTAAACATTCACGAAACTGTACGCGAAACCACCGCGAAATTTTAGCGTCTGTTTTGCGTATTGGTTTAGCGTTAGTTTGGCGGGGGCATTCAGCATTGACTAAAACGAGATAAACAAGTAAGATTATCAAGATAATATTAAGGAGTCTAGAAATGAAACGAACATATCAGCCAAAAAAGAGGAAAAGGATGAAAATCCACGGTTTTCTAAAAAGAATGAGCTCTACAGGGGGAATAAACGTTCTAAAAAGAAGAAGACTAAAGGGCCGTAAAGAGATAACGGTCTGAGGTATTTGACGCGGAACTGACGCTATAACGTAACGCTAAAACTGACGCCTCTCTTCTTTGTCATTCTCGCATAGCACGTTGTACATTGCGAGGGCGGGAATCCAGCAGTTCTTTTTGAGGGGCCGGATCCATGGGTTTTTTAACCAGGGATGACAAAAGCGATTTGGCGTCAGTTTTACGCACGCCCGCCTTGAATGTGTAAAGTGAATTCGGGCAGGGCTTGTTTTGCGACTTGTTTTGCGATTAATATAAAACCATGCTAAAAAAACAATTTAGAGTAACTGAGAATAGGGACTTCCAAATAATATATAAAAAGGGAAAGTATGGACAAGAAAAAAACTTTAAACTTAACTTTTTAGGAAATAGAAGAAGTTTTTCTCGTTTTACAGTTGTTGTCTCTAAGAAAACGGAAAAAAGCGCCGTAAAAAGAAACAGGGCAAAACGAGTGTTTAGGGAAGCAATCAGGGCAATGTTTACGGAAGTAAAAGACGGTTTCGACTTTATCATAAATATCAAGAAAGAGGGGCTAACAGCAGATCTAGAAACTATCAAAAAAGACATAAAAGAAATACTCTTGAAAAACAATCTTCTAAAATAAATAATGAATATAATGAAAAGACAGGCTGTTCGATTGTCATCCCGACCCGTGTGGAGGGATCCCCTTCCTTATCTTCTAGAAAGAGATTTCTCCGCTCGTACCTCGGTCGAAATGACAGAATAAATGCACTTCGTGATTCAGAGTAATATAAATTATGCGAAAAATACCTCTCTACATGATAAGGACATATCAAAAAACGCTTTCTTTCGACCATGGCCCGTTAAGAAAATTTTTCCCAAACGGCTATTGCCGGTTTCATCCGTCTTGCTCCGAATATACTTATCAGGCAATAGAAAAATATGGTATCATAAGAGGCGGAGCAAAAGGGGCATACCGAATACTAAGATGCAACCCGTGGAATAAAGGAGGAAATGATCCGGTGGAGAAAAATGAAAACTGAAAATCTCAAAATGAAAAGTGACAATACAAACTTTAAAAGTGAATTTAAAAAGAGAGTTTATGTTTTTGTTATAAGGCTGATCAAGTTTATCGAGTCTCTACCAAAGGATGAAGTTTGCAGGGTTATGGGGAAGCAACTCTTAAGAAGCGGTACCAGTGTTTTGGCAAATTACATCGAGACTCAAGCAGCAAGCTCCAGAAAGGACTTCACAAACTTTTTTCACCACTCGCTTAAGTCTGCCAATGAATCAAAGATGTGGTTGTCATTACTAAAAGATACTGGCAAGGGTAACAAGGAAGAAACAGAATATCTCTTAAAAGAGTTAACTGAGATAGCAAACGTTATAGCCTCAAGCATTATCACATTAAAAGGGAAGAGATAACTTTAAATTTTAATCTGTAATTTTTAACTTTGAGATTTTCAATTTTAACTTAATCAAAGATGATAAACACAATAATAGTAACTCCATTTTTAAATATCTTAGTAACCCTATATTCTCTTCTTCCGGGGCATGACTTTGGGGTGGCGGTTATCGTGTTTACTATAATTATTCGTATTGTCCTTTGGCCGCTTGCTTCAAAGGCTTTGCATAGCCAGAAAGCGATGCAAGAGCTGCAGCCCGAAGTTGAAAAACTAAAAAAAAGATATAAAGATAAAGCAGAGCTAAACAAAGCGTTGATGGAGCTGTATAAGGAGAAGGAGATAAATCCGATGGGATCTTGTCTTCCGACAATCGTGCAACTGCCGTTCCTTTTTAGTATGTTCTATGCGTTTTTAAAATTTAAAAACCCAGACTTTGTGATGCTCGCAAATGAAGACGGCATTAGCGCGCTCCTGTATCCCTTTGTAAAAAACCTTTCTTTTGTCAAAGACATCCTCTCTACACAAAGCGCTATCAGCACTACTTTTTTGGGTGCTATAAATCTTGGAAAAGCGAGTGTGGTCCTCGCTGTATTTGCCGCTGCCACCCAGTTTTTCCAAACCAAGATGATGTCGCCAGCGAAAAATAAAGATGAAACACAAAAGATGATGGGACAGATGACTTACCTTTTTCCTGTTATGACGTTTGCGTTTGGGATGTCTTTACCAGCCGCTTTGCCTCTTTACTGGGGAGTACAGTCGCTGTTTGCTATTTTCCAACAGTATTGGGTGATGCACAGAGACGTTAGTTTTATGGAACATTTGAAAAATACAGTTGGGAAGAAAAAGTAATATTAATTCCTAATTAAGAATTTCTGATTTCTAACAAAATCCCAAAGAGATATTAAAAATTTCTAAATCAGGGAATATTGGGAATTTAAATTTTAGAGCTTGATTTGAAATCAGGGCAATTATAAATTTACAAACTAATCGAAACAGTTATTGGTTATTTATGGTGTGCGGATAACAAGTAACTATCAACTATAACTAATACGATAAACTATGAAAGGTATTATATTGGCTGGGGGATCCGCTACAAGGCTTCGTCCTCTCACCAAAGTAACAACAAAACAGCTCTTGCCGGTTTATAACAAACCGATGATTTACTATCCAATCGAAACATTGTTGAAGTCTGGGATCGAAGACATTCTCATAATCGTTGCGCCGGAACATGCCGGACATTTTATCAATCTTCTCGGTTCGGGAAAAGATTTTGGAGCAAAATTTAGCTATGAGGTGCAAGAATCGCCCAGAGGACTTTCAGACGCCTTCATTGTTGGGGAGAATTTTATAGGCAAAGATGATGTTACTCTTATTCTTGGGGATAATATTTTTGATTGTGATTTTTCAGACCATATAAAATCTTTTAGCGGAGGAGGAGTAGTTTATGCGAAAGAAGTGCATGATCCGGAAAGGTTTGGCGTTGTCGATTTCGATAAGGATGGGAAAGCGCTATCGATAGAAGAAAAGCCCAAAAAACCAAAAAGCAAATTTGCTGTAGTCGGGCTTTATACTTATGACAATAGGGCGGTGGAATACGCAAAAAAACTGAAACCCTCAGACAGAGGAGAGATTGAAATCACAGACTTAAACAATATTTACTTGAAAAACGGGGAGCTTAAAGTAAATATTATAGAGGGGCTTTGGGAAGATGCGGGAACTTTTGATAGCCTCCTTAGAGTGAGCCAGATCATGGCAGCGAAATACAAAGAAGAGGAGGGAGAGTAAAAATTTCTAATTAACAATTAACAATTTCCAATGAAGGGGACGACGTAACCTCTGATTAAAAATAGCTATAAAAGACGTAATTTGTAGATTTGCATTATTGGTAATTAGTAAGATATGAAAATATTTGTAACCGGCGGGGCAGGGTTTATAGGGGCGAACTTCATACACTATATGCTAGGGAAGCACGACGATATCGAGATCATAAACTTTGACAGTCTCACTTATGCTGGAAATCTGGAAAACTTAAAAGGTATCGAAGCCGATGAAAGATATAAATTTGTAAAAGGTGATGTTTGTGATCTGACCCATGTTACCGAAGCGATGAAAGGAGCAGATATTGCCGTTCATTTTGCGGCGGAGTCCCATGTGGATAGGTCGATTCTGGAGCCGGCAGAATTTATAAAGACGAATGTTTTGGGAACCCATAATCTTTTGATGGCAGCACTCAAAAATAAGATTAAAAGGTTCCATCATATCTCAACTGATGAAGTTTTCGGTTCTCTAGAGCTTGGTACAAAGGATATGTTCAACGAAGAAACTCCCTACAATCCGCATAGCCCTTACTCAGCTTCCAAGGCTTCGTCCGATCATCTGGTGCGGGCTTATGGGGATACTTTCGGACTGCCGTTTACGATAACAAACTGTTCGAACAACTATGGACCTTTTCAATTTCCGGAAAAGATTATCCCTCTTTTTCTCGTAAATGCCTTTATGGATAAACCCCTTCCTCTCTATGGAGATGGAAAATCAACTCGCGACTACTTGTATGTCGAAGATCATTGTGAAGCGATCGATTTGGTTATAAATAAAGGGAAAGAAGGAGAAACTTATTGTGTCGGCGGAGGAGCGGAGAAGAACGGGATCGAGATCGCGAACGTTATATTGGAAAAGTTAGGCAAACCGAAAGAGCTGGTGACTTTTGTGGAGGACAGATCAGCTCATGACCGAAGATATGCTATCGATAATAGCAAAATAAAAAAAGAACTTGGATGGCAGCCGAAACATTCGTTTGAATCGGGGATGCAAAAGACGATAGATTGGTACACGGAAAATAGAGGCTGGATAGAAAATATTAGAGCCCGCCAAAGAATCTCAGGTTGAGTTTGAAATCTCAGAATTTCGAGCGAAAAGTGTGAAAAAAGAGGAAGAATATCGCGATATTATGACGACTTTTGAACATTTTGCAGCCGAAATTAAAGATTGATTTCAAATTACAAATTACAAATTTCAAATTAATTTATCAGCCCCTC
>PFMH01000027.1:0-7128 GCA_002785325.1 bacterium (Candidatus Howlettbacteria) CG_4_10_14_0_8_um_filter_40_9
ATTCTTGAGATCTGCGCTTAAATAGAGTATAATATGGTGGTATCTTTTACGGTGAGTGGTGTAGTTTCAGCCAAGGGCTGATCAGCCCTTGGCTGAGGTAGCATTTAAAAGCGTATATGTATTACGTTTATATCCTTCTAAGTATTAAAAACAATAAGCCCTACGTTGGATATACCTCAAAAATGGTTAAGGAAAGGTTAGATGAGCATAACGTTGGGACTAATAAATGGACAAGGAACAATGGACCTTTTAAATTATTGTATTATGAAAGTTATTACTGTAAAAAAGATGCAATCCATAGAGAAAATTTTCTTAAAGGCGGGGTTGGTAAGAAACTTGTAAAAATTATTAAGGAAAACTTTTAATTTCGGGGAGTAGCGCAGTTGGTAGCGCGCGTGGTTTGGGACCATGAGGTCGCAGGTTCGAATCCTGTCTCCCCGACCAATTAGTTTTATTATTTGTCTGTGGAGGCAGATGAGAAACTGCTTGCCGAAAGCCGTAGTTTATCCCGCTTAAGCGGGAGGAAACGCTTCGAATCCCCGCCTTGACTGACGCAAGTCGGACAGGCTGTCTCCCCGACCAAATTAAGTTAGGCCTTCGAGTAATACTAAGTGGAAATTAAATATTATTTGAACCTTCAAAGATATTATGATAAGATCACATTGATGGGTACGACAATCATAAAAAGAATAACATTAAAAGAAGAAGCTACCAATCTTAGAGAGAAGGGTTATTCATACAATATGATTTCCGAAAAACTCGGACTTTCAAAGAGTACTCTTAGTGATTGGCTCAAAGAGATCCCCTTTTCCCCCAATAAGGAGGTTCTTAAGAGGGTTAAGATGGGCCAAATGAAGTCCGCTATATCTAAGCAAAACAAGAGAATAGCACAAATAAAGGAAAAAAAAGAGGAAGCCAAAATCGAAATCGGGAGATTAAGCATAAGAGATTTACTTATTTTAGGGGTTGGTATTTATCTTGGAGAGGGAACTAAGCTCAATGAGTCTATAAGAATAATTAATTCAGACCCAGACATTATTCGTTTATCTGTTTGGTGGTTTAGGGAAATTTGCAAACTAAAAAATGAGAACATCAATCCATGTGTCCATATATATCCTGATATTGACCAAAAACAAGCAGAGAGTTATTGGTCAAAAATAATAGGCGTTCCAGTGAGCAATTTTGGGAAAACCCAAATCGATAAAAGAATAGGGAAATCAGGAAAAAAGAATAGGAAATTGTTATTTGGTACGGTCCATTTATATATTAAGAGCAACGGGAATAAAGAATTTGGGAGATCTTTACATCGAAAAATCATGGGATGGATCACGGCGATAAATGATCAGTTACCAAAAATACATTAGCGGGTATAGTACAAGGGCAGTACGTCTGGCTTCCAACCAGGATATGCGGGTTCGAGTCCCGCTACCCGCTCCAAAAATAAATATGAGCGCCTGTAGCTCAGTGGATAGAGCGACTGCCTTCTAAGCAGTAGGCCGCAGGTTCGAATCCTGCCAGGCGCACCAGAGATGAGATCCCAATATTTTGGAAGTTTATCTCTGGTTAGTCTGGTGTGGTGAAAACCTGCATACCGATATGCCTTCGGGAAACGCTTCGAATCCTGCCTGCCCGTTCGTAGCGTAGCGAAGAAGGGCCAGGCGCACCATGTATAAGCACCCAAGTATGGGGACACGGTAAATTTGTCATCGTGAAAACCCGCTTTCCGTTACGTCTTCGTCTCTTATTGGTAATTAGAAATTGTTAATTGGAAATTAATTTATATGGTGGCCATAGTGTAGCGGTAACACAACAGCTTGTGGAGCTGTTATCACGGGTTCGAACCCCGTTGGCCACCCCAATATATGAAGTTAGAAAAAGAGGCACAGATGAGTCTCTTTTTTGTTATAATGTCTTTATGAGTAAATCAATTTTAATAACAGGTATTTCTGGGACTGGAAAAACCACAATTGTCGAGGAGCTGAAAAAGAAAGGGTATAACTCTTATAGCATAGAGGATGTCCATGGTCTTTTTGACATGTATCACAAAGAAACCAAAAAGGTTACGAGAACACCCTAGAGTATGCAAAAAATCACGATTGGCTTTGTAACGTTAGAAAGCTGGAAAAACTAATTGGAGAGAACTCAAAACAAACCACTTTTTATTATGGTGTTGCTGCAAATCTAAATGAAATTATTCCATTATTTGATAAGGTGATTTTGCTTACAGCAAGCAAAGAAAATTTAAGGCATAGATTAACAAGCCGAACTAAAAACAACTTTGCCAGAACACAGGATGTTCAAGAATGGATTTTTAGTTGGAAAGATTGGTTTGAGAACGAAGTTAAAAAGTTTAATCCAGTCATTATTGTCAACAATCATGACATAGATAATGTTGTTAATGAAATTATACAGATAGGCAAAAGTTAGTAACTATATTAGTTCAAACAAGCTCAACTATCCAACCTCATGAAAAAATCAAGTTATCTTTTATATTATAATGAAGACAATGAAAATAGCTAAATCTCTACTGTCGAAAACTCTAAGGAATACCTCTCTTGCCGTAGCATATATCTTTGCGGTTTCACAGATTATGGCGAATGGTGAAAAATTGTTTGGCAATATAGATAATAAAAAGTTGGGTCCATTTATGATCTTGCTTCTTTTCTCACTATCGGCTGCCATCGTAAGCGGGCTGATCTTCGGCCAGTCTATCTACCTTTTCCTTGATAACAAGAAAAAAGAAAGCGTTACAGCGGCTTTCTACAGTATCGGATGGCTGGCACTTATAACAATACTCGGACTAGTCTCTTTGGCCCTAATAAAATAATTAAAAAGAACCTTCATCAGAAGGTTCTTTTTAATTCACAATTCACTCTAAAAGATTATCCCCTTACTGACTTTTTGAAATTTTTTCCGGCTCTAAACTTCGGCATATTCATCTGAGGGATAGTGATCGAAGCTCCTGTCTGCGGATCAATCCCTCTTCTCTTTGCTCTTTTCCCAAGATCAAAAGTCCCAAATCCTGTGATAGCTACTTTTTCTCCGCCCTTTACTTTTGTAACGACAATGTCGGTGATCTTGTCTAGAAACCTCTCAACGTCTCTTTTAGAATAGTTTAGTTCTTTCGATAAAGTTGCGACCAAATCTTTCTTTGTCATATTTATTTCCTCCTTGTCCTTTAATAAGGACTTACTTATTTTTAATTATTATCTAATAAATATATCATAAATGCTTCTGCGAAGCAACAAGCAATATTAAGAGGCTGTTGAAAAAGATTTTTTTTCGCGTCATTCTGGCTTGTCCAGAATCATATTTCTTACCTAGACTTTTAGATTCTGGTCTCCTAGTCGTCGCCAGAATGACGATTTTAGAGTCTTTTTCAACAATTCAAAATCAAACCTCTACTTCTCGATCTATCCTTTCGATGCTTTTAGCCTTCCCATCTCTATCGATCTCTACTAAAACAGCATTGAAACTGCATATACCCTCCTGATCATACTCGTGTTTTGCAGGAAGCGCTGTCATAAACTTTCCGATGATGATATCTTTTCTAACTCCCAAAACAGAATCTTTCGGACCGACCATCCCGACATCGGTAATAAGCGCTGTTCCTTCATCAGTCACTCTTGCATCTGCTGTCGGCACGTGAGTATGGGTTCCAAAAACAGCAGAAACTTTTCCGTCAAGAAAAAGACCAAGAGCTACTTTTTCACTCGTAATCTCCGCATGGAAATCAACTATCTTTATCTTTATATCTTTCAGCTCTTTCAATATTTCTTCGGCAACCTTAAAAGGCGAGTCTAGTTCCGGGTTTAGAAATACAAGCCCTAACATATTTATGATGGCAACTTTTTGAGTCCCCACTTCTATGATATCGTATCCCCTGCCCGGCGTCCCATTAGGATAATTTGCCGGACGGATTACTTTTGTTCCTTTACTGTCAAGCTGTGAAATGAAATCTTTTTTTCTCCAAATATGATTTCCGGAAGTCATAAAATCAACTCCGTATGACAAGAGTTCGTTATAAACTTTTTCCGTTATCCCCTGCCCCGTCGAAGCGTTTTCACAGTTCAAGATAACCAGATCCGTATCCAGTTCTTTTTTTAGATCGGGCAATATCTTCCCCAGAGCATGCCGCCCAATCCTTGCCGTTACATCGCCGATAAATAATATTTTCATAAATTGGTTCTTAGCTTTTGGTTCACAGTCCACAGATTACGAATAACTAATAGCTATAACCGATACTTACTTTGCTATTTCGATCGTTCTCGTCTCCCTTATCACATTGACTTTTATCTGACCCGGATATTTTAGATCTTGTTCTATCTTTTCAGCAATCTTTTTTGCCAATTTTGCTGAAGCTAGATCATCGAGTTTTTCCGGCTGAACCAAGACCCTTACTTCCCTACCTGCCTGGATCGCAAACGATTTTTCTACTCCGGTAAAGGAGTTGGCAATATTTTCTATTTCGGTAAGACGCTTAATATAGTTTTCTATACTATCCCTTCTAGCCCCCGGTCTGGAAGCCGAGATGGCATCCGCTACATAAACGATGATAGCTTCCGGTGTCTTGAACGGAACATCTTGATGATGAGCTTCAACTGCGTGGATTACCGCTTCACTCATGCCAAATTTTTTACATATATCTCTCGAGATAGAAGAGTGTGTTCCTTCTATTTCTCTGTCTATCGCTTTTCCGACATCGTGCAGCAACGCTCCAAGCTTCGCCGTCTTGACGTCGGCATGGATCTCCGCTGCCAGAGCGCTTGCGATATGCACCGCTTCGAGCGTATGCTTCAAAACATTTTGTCCGTAGGATGTTCTAAACTTGAGCCTTCCTAATATTTTCAAGAGGTCAAGTTGTAGTCCGGGGATATTGGCTTCAAAAGCTGCTTGTTCCCCTGCTTCCTTTATTTCTTTATCTATCTCGTTTTTCGCCTTCTCCACGGCGTCTTCGATCCGCGAAGGGTTTATCCTTCCGTCTTTCAACATTTCCTCGAGCGCTCTCTTGCAAATATGTCTTCTCACAGGATCAAAACCGGATATAACGATCGTCTCCGGCGTATCATCGACTATGATGTCGCACCCCGTGAGTTTTTCTATAGCCTGTATATTTCTGCCTTCTCTACCGATGATTCTTCCTTTCATCTCATCGTTTGGTATGGAGATCGAAGTCACTGTACTTTCGGAAACAAAATCACTAGTTGCTCTCTGAATTGCTACGGCTAAAATGTCTCTGGCCTTTGCATCCTCTTGCTCTTTTACATCTTCTTCAACTTTTTTGATTTTTTCCAGAACGTCTTTTTTGTAATCCCTCTCCACCATTTCGAGAAGTTTTTCTAATGCCTTTTCTTTTGTAAGCTTGGCTATCTTTGCCAGATTTTCTTCTTGCTTGACTCTGATATCCCGAAGCCCGTTTTTTATTTCTTCGGTTTCTTTTTTTGCCTTCTCGATATCTTCTTTTTTCTTATCAATATTGTCGGATTTTTTATCCAGATTTTCCTCTTTTGAGACAAGACGCTTCTCAAGATCGGCAATCTGATTCCTTCGTTCATTTTCTTCCTTCTTGGCAGTTTCCTTTAGTTCCAGAGATTCGTTTTTTGCGCTTAGCACGAGCTCTTTTGCCTCGGTTCTCGCATCTTCGACGATCTTTTTTGATTTGGCCTCCACATTTTCTGATTCTTTTGAAGCAACTACTTTCCTATAGGTATAGCCTGCTCCCCCGCCTACCACTAGAGATATAACGAACAACACGATACTTGTAGGTTCCATATTTTACCTCGCTTTAGATCAGCAAAGAGTCGTCCTCATACGTACAAGATCAAGGCGGGAAAAACCGCTTTTTTCATGTAATAAAGTTCAAAATATTTTATAAGCCCTATATTTTTCGTAAACTGATAAGTTATAAGGGCGACTATATGCTGAAAGATTAATAAATTAAATTTCTAAAATAAGGATATCACGATTTTGGCAAAAAAACAAGAGTTTGAATTAGGAATATAATCATTGAACATTAACCATTTACAAAGATCAGACCTTTGTAATATTACCCTACATTCGGTTTTTTCCCGTAGAAAGGCGCAACCGATTTTTCAGACTTATTCGCCAGGATCTTTTTTCCTTTCGCTAATAATTTTTCCAGATCAATCGGTTTTAGCTCGGAAACGATGAACTTTTCATTGCCAAAACTTTTACCTTTTACTCCGGCGATGGGGATATCTAGAGAATAGGCAAAAGCATTAGCGACAGTCACTCCGACCCGAAGTCCAGTATATGTCCCCGGTCCGAGATAAATGATGACGCCGTTTAAATCCTCCGGCTTTACTTTATTTTTCGCCATTAATTTCTCGATATTCGGCAAAAGTTTATCGGAAAGATTTCTAATAACTTCCCAACTTTCTTCGTCAAAAACCTTTTCATCGTCCGCCAAAGAAATCTGCGCAAATGTTGACGAGGTATCTATAAGTAATAAGTTTTTATTTTTCATGATAGTGCCGTTTTATTGTCATCCTGACGACTTGTCTTTCCGTAGCTATCAAGCGAAGGACGAAGGAAGGATCTCAAACTTCTTATTTAAAACCAATCTTCTGCTAAATCACTCAATGTTAGATTCTGCTCTTTTATCAAAGCTAATTTCTTTTCCAGTCTCCATCCTTTGATTTGTTTTTCTCTGGCAATAGCATCCTTCGGGTTATAACATTCTTCAAAATACACTAGCTTGTTTATGTTATATTTTGATGTAAATCCAGCGATCAGCTTATTTTTGTGTTGGTAAACTCTCCTAAAAATGTTGTTCGTTACGCCGGTATAATTTACCGTGTTATTCTTAATTCATAAGAATGTAAACGTGATAGGTAGCCATTATTTATAAATTATGGGATTCTTCGTCGTACCTCCTCAGAATGACAGCGCGCTATACTTTTAACAATCCTTCATGTCTCTGCCCATTCGCTCTAAGAATTATTTCTCTTTTGTCCTCCCTAACGTATTCAAATTTCACCACCAGCTTTTCCTTTGGCAGTTCGGCTTCTATCTTCTCCGCCCATTCGACGACGACAATGCCAGCCGGATCCTCGAGCGCTTCAATCAGTTCATAGTTTACCATGTCTTTGGGATTATCGATGCGGT
>PFMH01000027.1:7249-8990 GCA_002785325.1 bacterium (Candidatus Howlettbacteria) CG_4_10_14_0_8_um_filter_40_9
TTTGTAAAAGTTGTCTTTCCCCCGCCGAGATCACCCTCGAGAGCAATTACCGCTCCCGCAAATAATTTTTGTCCAATCTTTTTACCCAACCCAAAAGTATCTTCAGTTTTTTTGCTGATATATTTCATGAAGTTTTTCCCTATTTATAATGTAACCGGCGGCAACTACTACCGAGATTACTAGAAGAATCGTTCCTAGGGTCTTGCTATCCAGCGGTTTTTTCGAAGATGCCGCATCGAAAGCCGTGTCTGCGGGGAAAGCGCTACCTCCTGTTTTTTTCGCGCTGGCTCCCTTTACACTACTGCTTGATTTCGCTTTGCTTTTCGAATTTTTAGTACCAGCCGCTTTTTTCTTGCTCGCCGCTGAACTAGCTTTTACGGTTTTGACATCCGCGATATCTTCTTCAAGAATATTTGCAGAGAGCGGGGTCGGCCGTTTTGTCCATTGCCAACCGTCCGGAAAAAGCGCAAATGTTTGTCCCGCAGATGACTTTTCATAATCCGGGGTTTGATCCACAACATTTTTGGATCTGTCTAAAAGCTCCACCGTATCGCCGGAATTATTCAGAGTAATCTTTGTAGCACTCGAATAAAAAACAATATAATTTTTCGGCTCGATAAAAGTGCCGTCTGATATCGCATATTCGTGAACAACGCCAACCGAATCTCGAAGGATAGCCCCGGAAAGATCGACCCTAGATCCAGTATCATTATAAAGTTCAATCCATTCATCGGTGATGTCGCTCTTAGGACTCTCCGGATCCGGCATTAATTCGTTTATATAGACACCGTCTATCGAACTGTTATCCTTCGGCACATCCGTATCCCCGCCTCCTGTATCTTGGCCAGATATTGTAAAATCATTTCTGTTATTGTCGGTGTCCACGCCATCTGTTTTTCTAATAATACTTTGGCCCACTGGAACAGTGGGCGCATAAGGAGCGCCTTCAAACCCACCTTCCGGTTGCGTTCCCCAACCAACTTTGTCTATTACATCAATATCTTTAGTTTTAGTTACACTTATGTAAACCCCTCCATTATCGACTAGTTTGTTCCCGCTAGAAACAGAATATGTAGCATCAGCTCCAATAGAAAGACCGTAATCATTATTTGGAGCAATCAAAAAAAATCCATTTGCAAATACTGTTTTATTTATGAACGTTAAGGTTTTGTTATTATCCGTCCCTGAGCTATTTCTTATATGTAACTTAATTCCTATAGACGACAAATCGATATCACTGCCAGTGGGGTTAAAAAGCACAATATACTCATTATTAGCATTACCGGAGCCAGTCTGCCCAACTTGCACCTCATTTATCACCACATGATCCATTGACCCTCCTAAAGCAGAAATAGGCGAGAGAAAGATCACAAACAAAAAAATGTATAAAAACCGTTTCATATACATAAGAGTTAATACCCAATATTATTATAGATAACTTGCATGTCAAATAAAAGTTGTAATATCTGAATCCTACAAACATTACAAAGGACTGTCCTTTGTCGAAAACTTTAATAACTCGCATATGCGAGTTATTGAAGTCTTTTCGAATATTAAAATGCAGTCCTACCCCGAGAGCTACCACACCCCTTTTACCATAAATACATCCATCCATGATGGGGAGAGTTCATTGTCTCCGGGGGCGGTATAGACGAGAACGCCGTTTGCATAATCAATGTCCGGATACCAGTAAAGTCCGGTGATAACTTCGGAGTCTTTGCCAGTAGCAATATCGTAGATA
>PFMH01000106.1:0-7939 GCA_002785325.1 bacterium (Candidatus Howlettbacteria) CG_4_10_14_0_8_um_filter_40_9
TAATATTAAAATGATGTAGAAGTGGAATCCATCGCCTTTGAGGCGACCCTACCCATCAAGCCACCGACTTGTCGGTGGTGTCTGACTAAATTATAACAGTATTAAATAGAAGGTCAACTATATCTTAAATATCGCGAAAATTCAAGGGTAAAATAGAAAAATTTGAGGCAGGAGATTAAATCAAATAATTCCTGATAAAAAAAACCTCTTGACATCTTTTTTGGAATCCGATACATTGTATATGAAATTATTTTTTTCTAGGGGGACTAGGAACAAACGTTGAAAGTAAAACTGAATAAAAAGGCAACAAAGTAATAAAACAGAGTAAAGCTCCCAGTTGGTTTTTTATGGGAGCCACTTTTATGTTTATCTATTTTTTGACCGATTGGTAAGAATATTTTGTAGCATGGTTTTTTAAATTATTAAGAAAAAAATATGCCAAACAGAGTTTATTTAAATAAAAGAAAAGATGCGATGGAGCTCCCAAATCTCATCGAACTTCAGTTGGATTCTTACAAGTGGTTGATATCCGAAGGGATAGAAGAGCTTTTTGATGAGATAAACCCGGTGCAGGACTTTACAGGCAATCTTTTGGAGCTGAAGTTCGGAAAATTCTATTTTGATGAGCCAAAGTATTCTGAAAAAACAGCAAAACTGAAAAATCATTCATATGAAGCTTCTCTCAAAGTTGAGATCGAACTAAAAAACAAAGAAACAGGAAAGACGAAAAAACAAGAGGTCTTTATGGGCGATTATCCTGTTATGACGGATAGGGGAACTTTTATCATAAACGGGAATGAAAGAGTTGTCGCCAGCCAGCTAATAAGATCCGGAGGAGTATTTTTCTCTTCAGAACAAACGGCTGAGAGAAAGCTCTACGGTGTAAAGATTATCCCAAACAACAGAGGTCCTTGGCTCGAGATAGAGACTTCTCTTTCAAACGTTATCTCCGTAAAGATAGACAGGAAAAGAAAACTCCCGATAACTACATTGCTTCGGGCTTTTGGCTACGTGTCAAACGAAGAAATCTTAAAACTTTTCAAAGATGTAAATACGAACAAAGACAGAGATTTCATAAACGCTACCCTAGAAAAAGACCCGAGCTCTACAAGAGATGAAGCTTATGTAGAGATATATAAAAAGATAAGACCCGGAGACTTGGCTACCGTTGAAAATGCGAAAGGTCTCATCGACGGGATGTTTTTTGATTATAAAAAATATGACTTTGGCAATGTAGGCAGATACAAGATAAACAAACGGCTTGGGATCAATATTCCTATAAACAGAGAAACCAGAGTTATAAGAAAAGAAGACGTGGCGGAAGCGATAAAAGAACTTATAGTTTTAAATAATACCCAAGGTGAAGCGGACGATATCGACCATCTAGCGAACAGAAGACTTAAAAGAGTCGGAGAGCTTCTACAAAACAGGTTCAGGATCGGTCTCCTTCGAACCGAAAGGATCATAAGAGACAGGATGAGTACAAACGATCCGACTACGGTGACTGCAAATCAGCTTATAAATGTGAGGCCGATAGTTGCTTCTGTAAATGAATTTTTCGCTTCAAGCCAACTCTCAAACTTTATGGATCAGACCAATCCGCTAGCGGAACTTACAAACAAGAGGCGTCTTTCCGCTATGGGACCGGGCGGACTTTCGAGGGAAAGAGCAGGGATGGAAGTCAGAGACGTGCATAGAACTCATTATGGAAGAATCTGTCCGATAGAAACTCCGGAAGGTCCGAATATCGGTCTTGTGACTACGCTGGCTACATTTGCATCCGTCAATGAATACGGATTTATCGAAACTCCTTATATAAAAGTTTTGCACGAAGCAAAGAATGACGGCAAGGCCACTGTTGGCAAAATGATTAGCGAAGATGTGAAAGACGGAAAAGGCAAGGTTGTCGCAAAAGCCGGAGACAAAGTTTCGGAAAGTTTAGCAAAGTCGCTTGCAAAGCTCGATCAAAAGATGATCCCTCTAAAAGCCAGAGTTACTTCCGAGATCGTTTATCTGGATGCCTTTGATGAAGAAAAAGCTACTATAGCCGAGTTCGGTACTCCATATGATGAGAACGGTTATTTTACAAAAGACCTAGTTGTTGCTAGAAAAAGAGGTGAAGCAGAGGAAGTTCATTCCTCAAGAGTGGACTATATGGACGTTGCCAGCCACCAAACGACCAGCATATCGACGGCACTCATACCTTTCTTGGAGCACGATGCCGCAAACCGAGCTCTGATGGGCGCGAATATGCAACGTCAAGCAGTTTCTCTTTTAAAGCCAGAATCTCCGATCGTAGGAACAGGAGTAGAATGGAAGGTTGCAGAAGACTCCGGCCAGCTGATAAAAGCTAAAGCTAATGGGAAAGTTAAGATGTCTTCTGCTGATATGGTAAGAGTAAAATACGCAAATGGGAAAGAAGAAGAATATGCTTTGGAAAAATTTGTAAAAAGCAACCAGGGAACTTGCATAAATCAAAAAACCGTCGTAAATACGGGAGACAGTGTTAAAAAAGGAGACGTTTTAGTTGATGGTACCGCGATGCAGAACGGAGAGATCGCCCTAGGTAAAAACGTGCTTACTGCATATATGCTTTGGGGCGGAGCAAACTTTGAAGACGCTATCATTATTTCAGAAAAATTGGCAAAAGATGATGTTTACAGCTCTATACATCTTGGAGAATTTGACGTTGATATAAGAGACACAAAGCTGGGGCCGGAAGTTATAACAAGAGATATCCCAAATGTTGGAGATGAGGCACTGCGAGATCTTGATGAGGACGGAATAGTAAGGATCGGCGCAGAAGTTTCCGGGGGCGATATATTGGTCGGTAAGATTACGCCAAAGGGCGAAACAGAACTTTCTGCAGAAGAGAGGCTGCTTCGAGCGATATTCGGTGAAAAAGCAAGAGATGTCAAAGACAGCTCTCTTCGACTTTCTGTCGGAGTACACGGAAAAGTCGTTGATATCAGGATAATGGATAGAGACAAAGGAGATGAACTGCCGGCAGGGATTACGAAAAAGATATATGTAACAGTCGCGCAGACGAGGAAGATTTCCGTAGGAGACAAAATGGCGGGGAGACACGGTAACAAAGGTGTTATTTCAAAAATATTGCCTGTCGAGGACATGCCTCATCTTGAGGACGGTACGCCGATCGAGATTATCTTAAATCCTTTGGGAGTAGGAGCAAGAATGAATATCGGACAGGTTTTGGAAACTCATCTTGGTTGGGCAGCTGAAAAATTGGGCTATAAGGTTGCAACTCCTATATTTGACGGGGTAAAGATCGAAGAGATAAAAGCAGAACTTAAAAAAGCAGGACTTCCCGAAGACGGTAAGATAACTCTCTATGACGGGAAAACAGGAGATGCATTCTCAGAAAGAGTCGTAGTTGGATACAACTATATGTTGAAGCTTCTTCACCTTGTAGAAGATAAGATCCACGCTCGATCTATCGGGCCGTACGCTATGGTAACTCAACAGCCTTTGGGAGGAAAATCTCAGAGGGGAGGACAAAGGTTCGGAGAGATGGAAGTTTGGGCGCTAGAAGCTTATGGCGCAGCCCATACTTTGCAGGAAGTTCTAACGATAAAATCCGACGATGTTATCGGTCGAAGCAAGGCCTATGAAAATATTATAAAAGGAGAACAGATAAAAGAGCCGAGAATACCAGAGTCCTTCAATGTGTTGGTCAAGGAGATGGAAGCGTTGGGACTTTCAGTAGAGCTTATAGAAGAAGAGGGCGGAGTGGTGGAGGAAGTTGATGCGACAGAAGTTATTCAAGAAAAATATGACAAAGATATCCAAGATTTAGATTCTAGACCTTTGGTCACCGATCCTCAAGCAGAGGGGTTAGGGCAAGTAGACGTTTCAAAAAGTAAAGAAATAGATGATTTTGAGGTATTGGAAGAAAATGACAAGACAAACCAACCGGCAACTAAGGGTAAAAATCCCTCGACCGGATTCGATAAACTCACCACAGGCAAGCTCAGGAATAAACCACCCGACAAACTCGAGGTAAATCCCTCAACTAAGCTCGGAATAAAGGAGGAAAAATGATAGATAGTAATGTAAAAGAGAAAACTTTCGACGCGATCCGTCTTTCTATCGCTTCTCCCGATCAGATACTTGGTTGGTCTAAGGGTGAGGTTCTAAAGCCGGAAACGATTAACTACCGGACTCAGAAACCTGAAAAAGACGGTCTTTTCTGCGAGAAGATATTTGGTCCGTCAAAGGATTGGGAATGCTATTGCGGAAAATACAAAAAGATAAGATACAAAGGCGTAGTTTGCGACAAGTGCGGAGTAGAGGTTACCCGATCGATCGTTAGGAGAGAAAGGATGGGGCATATAAAACTTGCTTCTCCGGTTGCTCATATCTGGTTTTTGAAAGGGACCCCAAGTACTGTCGGTCTCATAACAGGAAAGTCAGTAAAGGATTTGGAAAAGGTCGTATACTTTGCCAGCTATATTGTTCAAGAAGTAAATGAAGATCTTAAAAAACAGGCTATAAAAACTATCGATGACGAGTTCAAGTCTAGAAAACAGAGCATACTGAAAGAAAAACAGGGGAAAGTCGCAGATGAAGAGGTAGCAAATCTTGAAGATTCAAAGACCAAAGCGAAAGAAGAGCTCAAACTTATAGAAAGGCACTCCATAATCCCAGAGTCCAAATATAGAGAGTTGTCTATGAAATACGGTGAAGTTTTTAAAGGCAGTATCGGAGCGGAAGCCATAAAAGAAGTTTTGACGGATATCAATCTTGAATCATTGGCAAAAGAACTAAAAAATGAAATTGAAAACTCTGTAGGACAGAAAAGAAAAAAAGCGCTAAAGAGACTAAAGGGCGTTGAAGGATTTATAAACGCCAAGATAAGACCGGAGTGGATGGTTATAACAAATCTACCAGTAATTCCACCAGATCTTCGACCTATGGTCCAGCTTGATGGAGGCAGATTTGCCACATCGGATCTAAACGATCTTTATAGGAGAGTTATAAATAGAAACAACAGACTTAAAAAGCTGATGAATCTTGATGCGCCGGACATTATATGCAGAAATGAAAAAAGAATGCTTCAGGAAGCGGTCGATGCCTTGATTGATAATAGCGCAAGGAGAGAAAAGAGCGCTCAAGGGGCTGGTGTCGGGAAAAAAAGGAAACTCAAATCCTTAGCTGACATGTTAAAAGGAAAACAAGGAAGATTCAGGCAAAACCTTTTGGGCAAAAGAGTTGATTATTCAGGTAGAAGCGTTATCGTTGTCGGACCGGAACTTAAACTCCACCAATGCGGGCTTCCGAAAACCATGGCTTTGGAACTTTTCAGACCGTTTGTTATCGGCAGTCTTATCCGATCTGATCTTGCTCACAACGTAAAAAGCGCTTCAAGGATGATAGAGAGAGGCAGTGTAGATGTTTGGGACGCGCTTGAAGAAGTGATCAAGGACAAGCTGGTTCTTTTGAACCGAGCGCCAACCCTTCACCGTCTCGGGATACAGGCATTCCAGCCTGTTTTGGTAGAAGGTATGGCTATTCAGATCCATCCTTTGGTATGTGCCGCCTTTAACGCCGACTTCGATGGAGATCAGATGGCAGTCCATCTTCCTTTATCCGTTCAGGCTCAAAAAGAAGCAAGAGAGATTATGCTTTCTAAAGAAAATCTTCTAAAGCCGTCTTCATCGGAACCGATAGTAAATCCTTCTCAAGACATTGTTTTCGGATGTTATTGGATGACAAAGATGAGGGAAGGAGCTAAAGGCGAAGGCAAGATTTTTACCGACGAAAAGGAAGCCGTATATGCTTATCAATGCGGGGATATCGACCTCCAAGCAAAGATAAAGGTCAGACTGGACGGACAAATCATAGAAACGACTGTTGGAAGGCTCAATTTTAACGATGCCATTCCTGAGGGGATTGAATATAAAAACTATGAGTTCAATAAAAAAGGCTTGGAAAAACTTATAAAAGAAGTTTTTGACAAACTGGGCAAAGAGGTTACGTCTGAGCTGGTAGATAAAATCAAGAACTTAGGATTTAGATATTCAACAAGTTCGGGTATTACTATGTCAGTGTTTGATCTAGACATACCAGAGAAGAAAAAAGAAATACTTGAGAAAGCCGAAGAGAGGGTTCAGCATATCAACGACCAGCACGATCAAGGGCTCATAACAGACAGAGAGAAGAGCGTTAAAGTAGTCTCTATCTGGGGAGAAGCCAAAGATGAGGTTCAGGCAGAAATGGGTAAATGCATGGATCCTTGGGGCGCTACATTCTTACTGCTAGACTCTGGCTCAAGGGGAAGTATCGAACAGTACGGTCAGATTGTCGGTATGAAAGGAAACGTAATAAACGCAAAAGGAATAACGATAGAGCTTCCAATAAAGACAAACTATAAAGAGGGATTTTCAGCTCTAGAATATTTCATATCTACCCATGGAGCTAGGAAAACGCTTTCAGATACTGCTCTAAAAACATCTGATGCAGGATATCTGACAAGAAGGCTTGTAGACGTGTCGCAAGATATCATCATTACAGAAGATGATTGTAAGGACAAAGAAGGATTTGTTATCTCCAGAAAAGAAAGCGAAGAGATGGGCGAAGATTTTGACGATAGGATAACAGGCAGAACATTGTGCGATAATTTGATAGACGAAAAAACCGGAGAAATCATGATTAAGAAGGGAACGCTCATTACCGATGAACATCTTGCAAAGATATTAGAAGGAGAAGTAAAAGAGGTTAAGATAAGGTCTCTTCTAAAATGTAAATCAGAGTGGGGAGTCTGCCATGCTTGTTATGGGGTAGACCTAGCAAGAGGCGGTTTGGTTAAAAAGGGAGAAGCAGTAGGGATCGTCGCCGCGCAAAGTATCGGAGAGGTTGGTACGCAACTCACACTTAGAACCTTCCACTCCGGCGGAGTAGCCGGCGGAGTCGACATCACTCAAGGTTTGCCTAGAGTGGAAGAGTTGGTAGAGTCTAGGATACCAAAATGGCAGGCAGCTCTAGCCGAAGTCTCAGGTACTATAGACATAGTTGAAGACGAAAATATGAGGACTATCAGGATAATTCCAAATATTCTCGAAAAAGATGAGTATAAAATCGAAAGCGGTAATATTTTGGTAAAAAATAACGCAGCGGTTGAGAAGGGCGATGTATTGGCAAAAGGAGAAGGACGGAAAACCATCAAGGCAAAGGAAGGCGGGATCGTTAAGATATCGGCTGATGGTAAAACTATATCTGTCACTAAAGAAGCTCTTGTCAAGGAATATAAGATTTCGAAATTTATGGGCGTCAGAGTTGTGAAGGGGGACAAGGTTGAGGTGGGACAACAGTTAAGCGACGGGTCATGGAATCTTCAAGAAGCATTAGTGCTTTTGGGTGAAGAAGCCGTACAAAGCTACATAATCTCCGAAATTCAGAAGATATACATTTCCCAAGGAGTGAGTATCAACGACAAACATATTGAGATCATCGTAAGACAGATGTTCTCAAAACTTAGTATCATTGAACCGAACGATACCCCATTTACTGTCGGTGAGGTAGTCTCGAGAGCAAAATTCAAAGAAGAGAATGCTAAGGTAAAGATCAAGGCAGAAACCGAAAGTTTGCTCCTTTCTATCACGAAAGTTTCCCTTACGACCGACAGCTTCTTATCTGCAGCATCATTCCAGGAAACTTCCAGAACGCTTATAGAAGCAGCAAGCAAAGGAAAAATCGACAGACTTAGGGGACTCAAAGAAAATGTCATCATCGGAAAACTGATTCCCGTAGGAACTGGATTTTTCGAAGCTGATCTAGAAAAGTATAAATAATAATTATTGTAAAGGAAGCGTAAACTGTGATATAATTTCACACTGTAGGTTATAAATATGCCAACGATAAATCAACTCATTAGAAATCCTAGGAAGAAAAAGGTCAGAAAGACGAAGTCCCCGGCGCT
>PFMH01000106.1:7968-8941 GCA_002785325.1 bacterium (Candidatus Howlettbacteria) CG_4_10_14_0_8_um_filter_40_9
AGCCGGTTCTTACTGAAACCCTGCAGGGAATTATTGACACTAACAATTTAATTTCCCAATACTGCAATAAAATTGACCAATTGGACAAGGAAGTAGAGCAGAAGAATCAGGATTATGAAAGAAGAGAAGAAAGAATAAAATTATTAATAGATGACAAGGAAAGGTTAAGCAATTCAATAATCAATTACAAATCAAAGATTGACAGCAAAAATAATAAGATACTGGAATTGGAAAATATAATTTCAGAACTTGAGGAAGATTCACAGGAAAGAAAGAAAGATTTAACTATAATGTACAAGAAAGTATCAGAACTGAGCAATACTTTTGCAAAATTTGTTAATCCGGAAAAACTGCAGAGCCCAATACCTGCAATCGAACAGAACAGCAAACCAATGATTCAGAATGAGGTGTCAATACCCAACACGATGCTGACGATTGAACTTAATAAATACTCACCAGGAGGTATGAAAAAGTTTTATGAAAAAGCAGCGCCCCTCATCCTGTCAAAATTGGAAAATGAAACTTCTGCAGGAATCATTATTAAGGAAGATTTTGAAAATTTAATGAATTTAAGAATAAAAGGTTTCGAAAAATCAACCCTGACGCTTTATAATTACTGCACCAGAATATTGAATTATTGGGCAAAAGATTCATTAATAAGCATGAGAAAAGGAGGAAGAACTAATTATTACAGCGTAAGTGAAACTGACAAATTAAGACCACTCCTTGGCGACGCCAAAGAATATGCTAAGAATTTTTTAAATAATCTGAAAAAGTGATATTTATGACAATGACGCAGGAAACACTCAATGAATTATTATTCCAGGGTGGGGAATTGTCAGATACTCTGCTGGAAAAATATGAAAAATTATACAAATCAATTAACCGCGCACTTTTAATTAAAGGTTTGAAATGCGGAGAGGGAGAATTGTTAAGTGAGTCATTAAAAAAATTAGAAGGAATCGGAAAAGGA
>PFMH01000005.1:0-4527 GCA_002785325.1 bacterium (Candidatus Howlettbacteria) CG_4_10_14_0_8_um_filter_40_9
TTATGATACCTCGCAGCTCTGCTGCGGGGTAGTTCATTCAATTCGCTATTGCAATGCATCTTCTTAATTGGAGATGTTGGACGCGGGGTTAATAAAACTTTTTATTTGAATTAACACCCCGCACGAAAACGCGGGGTTTTTTGTTCTATGCCAGTTGAAATACCAAGCCCTACTAATCAGTTCTCTCTTGAAAGACCTGGGAGGGCTCTTATTGTACGTCTGGGAGATCTATGTATAGATTTAGACGGAAATGATTTAATTGAACTCTGTGTCCGGCGCTCAGCTTCGCAGATATCAGGTAGTCATTTCCTGATGCCCGGCGCACTATCTTTTCCATTCAGTCGTGTGGCTGAAGACGAGAGTTTGAGAGTCCAGCTTGATGATGCAACTGCAAGCGGAAGGTTCATACAAAAAGTGAAAGGCGTGAGTCGTTATAGTAAAGGAAACATCGTACTCCAACCAGTTGGGCCTCCAGATATTACCGTAAGTGAGGCACTTGCAGATGTAAGCAGAGGAGCAATTGAGCCGGTATTGCAATTTGTTCAAGATGCAAATGGCCAGGTCTCCAACATTAAATTGTTTCCAAATGCAAGCCAAGGAAAACTGAATGGAGTGGCAGTACAAATGAGGCCAAAAGATAAAAGATGGTGGAAAGTTTTTGGAAGATTGAAAAAATTTCCCATAGGTCGAGGAATGTTACTTGCCCCACTTCATATGAACGCAGACGAATATATTGAAAGAGAGCCGGAATTAATGGAAACTATTCGGCAGATCGGCCTTATGCAAAAAGGAGCTGTAAAATATATAAGTATGTTATATGGTGAACCGGGAGATAGAATGTACATGGCTATTGCGGGAGGTCCCTCAGGCGAGTCTGTTTATCGATTAATTCACGATCTTGAGCTTGCACGAAGCTCTCAAGACGCCGAAGCATTAATCGCAAACGCAATACAATCGGGGGAGGTCGCAAGAAACAGCCTATTTGAGACCCTTACTCGAGAAATCGGAGTAGGCGGCGAGGTCATGACAAATGTTCCCTATATTTCAGCAAATATCTCCGGGGCATCGTTAGTTTCAGGAGGCATCAATCCTGACGCTGTTCCTGCGGGGAATGGTATTGGGGTTTTTACAGTTGGTGATGAACAGCTTATGATATATTCAACTGTAAATCACCCTGGAACAAATCCCCTCGGAGTAAAGCTACTCGCAAGTGAGCGGGAAAGAGCTAATCCCCATATCCCGGACGGAGTGCGAGAAAACGAACCAGGGGCAGCGCTTGTTGGCTCAATTGATAGAGACAAACTGTTAGCAATAGTTGAACCAACAGATACGCTTACTACTCTTTCCATTCCTCATCATTCCAGTTGGCGACGCAGGCCAAAATATGGGCATACGCCCCCCGATTGACATATTCATAAAAAAGTCCTATAATGCGGGCCTAAACATATGTCCGCAGCCGCACCATCCGAAACCAGATCCCCGCTTTCAGGAGTTGAAGTAATCTACCCACAATATCACTTCTATCATGGATTCATAAATGAGTTTGAAAAAGGAATATCTCACGTTAAAGAATCTTTTTTTGTTAATGCTTCGGGATACAAAGACCAATCCGCCCTCCTTCAAGTGATAGTTGGCGATCATGGGACACAGGAAGAATTATTAGCCCTACCAAGGTATCAAGCAATTATGCCAATATGGATGTCAACACAGTTTGGAAAGACGCTTGGTGACGTAAAAGAAGGAATTGCAAATGTTATCGACGCTTTGAAATATAAAGAAAGAAATAGACCACCTATAGTTGAAAAAATAATCGCATGGGCACCCTATTTAGAGATTAGGGGTGATCACGACCCTAGTAACAAAAGCAGATTTCATGTTGGTGAAGCCTTAAGTGCTAGAACCCTAGCAAAATTGCTGGACAATACCGAAGGCGATGGGGTTGATGAGATGGTTCTTCTCGGTCCTCATAGTAATGAAGGTTTGCAGTTTTTAAGGCACAAAAATATAAAGGTGGTCCCTGCAACTGCAACGCCGCTATTTGCTGAACATCTCAGGGACAATCTTATCGCCTACGAAATAGATAAGGATAATCTCGAATTTGTAGCATTAGATAAAGGCAGTCTACAACAAAATATTAAGCTATGTCAGATGATGGATTTAGACCCGGCAATGCACGTTACCGCATTTGATAAGGGGCGTAAAGGAGAAAATGTTGTTGATGCATCAAATTTGATCTACGGAGATCCAAAGGGAAAAGACGTGGTTATTTGTGATGACATTATTGATACGTTTGGTTCGATTGATGCCACGGTTCAAAGTTTAAGAAAAAAATTTAAGTGCAAATCCGTTACGGTAATGGTTACTCATGGGGTCTTATCCCACCCGGGTCGTGCAAACATCCTTAAGGCGCTACTCGAAACACATTCAGTTGATAGAGTTATAATGACTGATAGTCTTCCCAAAGCTAATTATGACTTTGAAAAACAAAGAGAAAAATACCCAGGAAAACTACCCCTTATTCCTATTGCACAAAATTTAGGGGAAATGACGCAGTATCTTGCTGAGCACTCGTATGAAGAAATAATGTCTGACACATCACCATTTGCAAATTTTATACTCGAACCAAAAAATAAAGATGATGTCTGGGCAGATTTTCTTGAGAACACTGCACGAAAAGATCTTATCGTCGACCCAAAAAAAAGAGAAAGTGAAAGTCGAAGACGCAAACAAGTAGTTTTTTCTCAAGGGCGTCATAAAACACTGCGTAAGTACTAATCATATATTTCTTAGCTGAATAGTAATTATTTTTCCCCTCAAACTCTCCCTCCCATTCCAGCGATTAATATCCAATTCGTAAACTACTTGCAGCGTTTGGCCTTTTTCAATAATTTTATATTCTTCAGCTTTGTGGAAGGCAATCATCTCGAGGGGAAATGAATAGGTTTTCGAATCTTTGACGAGCAATTTTACATGCTCATATTTTTTCCCGAAGAGTTTTATTTCAAGAACGGTCACCATGCTTACAAATTTGGGATACGGGTTTCCCATGCCAAAGGGAGCAAGCACTTCCATATCTTTTGCCAGACTCATATGAACTTTGGAAAGGGGTATACATAAGTCTGCCGAAATAATACGCTCCAGATTTTTTTCTTTGAGTATTTTTTTCGCTTTTGTCTCAAGTTTTTTTATCAGGAGATCTTTCTTCTTTTCCTCAACTGAAAATCCGGCGGCCAGTTTATGTCCGCCGACGCCGTGAAGCATCTCAGATTCTGTGCGTAAAAAATCAGTTATATGAAAATCATTAAATGAGCGAGCTGATCCTTTCCAATATCCGTCACTTTTGGTCATGGCTATTGCGGGGCGATTATATTTTTCAGTAATCTTTGACGCAATAAGCCCGATAATTCCTTCATTCCAGTCAGGGTTACACAAAATGAGGAGGGGGGGCAATTTCTTATTACCCGCCAATTTTTTTTCTACCTGTTCAACAGCTTCTTTTACCGCAACCACCACGAGGTCCTGCCGCTTTTTATTTGTTGAGCCGATTCGGGAGGCAAGCGCTTTGGCTTTTTCATCTGAAGTGGTGCAAAGAAGTCGTAGAGCATCAATTGCATGTTCAAGTCTTCCGACGGCATTTATGCGGGGAGCAATCACAAAGCCTATTTCATACGGGGTAATTATTTTTTCCTCAATGCCCGCCTGTTTTATGATGTGTCTTATTCCCGTGCGCTTTACTTTAGCGAATGCGGCAAGTCCGTAATACACAATACTTCTTGATGGACCGACTAACGGAACCAGGTCGGCAATGGTGCCGATTGATGCCAAGGTGAGGTAGTCGGATTTGAAATTATTATGTAGGGACAGGTCGCGACCTGTCCCTACACTATTATTTTTTTTAAAATATTCAAAGATTTCTTTTGCAAAAAGATATCCGACTCCTGATCCGGAAAGCTCAGGGATATGAAAAGTTGCATAGGTTTTATCCGGGGGATCTTCGGGCTTCAAATGATGATCGGTCACAATTATTTTCACACCGCGCGAATCCGCATAGGCAATTTGTTTACGTGCACTTATCCCATGATCAACGCTTATGATGAGTGCGGGATTAAATTCTTTGATGACGTTATCAATCCCTTTGATGGAAAAGCCATATCCTTCGTGTTTTCGGTGGGGGACATAGGGCATAACATGAAAGCCCAAAAGATTTAATGTTTCCCATACGATTGTACCTCCGGTGATTCCGTCGGCATCATAATCCGTGTAAACAACGATCATCTGTTTTCTTTCTCTTATTTCTCCAAGAAGTTCTACTGCCTTTGCAAATTCTGCTTTCAGTTTAAAGTCAGTGAATGTTAAAAGTGAAGGATGTGGAGGATGGAGAAATGATTTTTCATCTTTGACCCCCCTATTTTTTAAGAGAATGTGGACGATCTCGCTATTTGAGATATTCTCCGTATCTTTTATCTCTTTCTTCCACTCAATTTTCATGGAACCATTGTACCAAATATAGATTGTGCGGATTCGCGG
>PFMH01000005.1:4691-8812 GCA_002785325.1 bacterium (Candidatus Howlettbacteria) CG_4_10_14_0_8_um_filter_40_9
CTTCCCGATCTAACAAAAAAGGTAAGCGAACAGGTTATTATGATTGCCAATGAAAAGTTGGGTGCGGAGAAGCAGGACATAAAGACAGACTTAGACAATAAAAAGACCATTATTGAAGATATGATTAAACGAATCCATGATGAACTGGATAAAAGCGATGAAAAGCTGACATCCGTTGAAAAGGAACGGGTTGGATCATTTCGGGAATTGAAAAATGAGCTCGAAAATCAACGGAAGATTACTGAGACGCTGTCGTCAACTACCGAGAGCTTACGGAAAGTTCTTTCAAATAACCAGCTCCGGGGTCAGTTTGGAGAGCAAGTTGCGGAGGAGCTTTTAACGATGAGCGGATTTGTGAGAGGGGTTGACTTTGAATTTAATAAAGAGCAGACTGGAGGGAATCGACCGGACTTTACTATCTTTCTTCCCAATAAGGTGAAGATTAATGTCGATGCGAAGTTTCCCTATCAGAATCTTCAGCGGATGACTGAGACGACGGATTTGGCCGGAAAAAAAGAGCTCATGAAAGCGTTTGAGCGGGATATTCGTGAAAAAATAAAACAAGTGACTACCCGTGATTATATAAATCCGGAGGACAACACGGTAGACTTTGTTATTCTTTTTATTCCAAATGAAATGATCTTTTCCTTTATCTACGACAAGATGAACGATGTGTGGCTTGAAGCGATGAGACAAAAAGTAGTATTTGCAGGACCCTTTAGCTTTACCGCAGTCCTTCGCCTCGTTCGTCAGGCATATGAAAACTTTAAATATCAAAAGAATGTCCAGAAGATTATCGGTTACATTAAAACATTTGAAACAGAGTTCAAAAAATATAATGAAGAGTTTATGAAAGTGGGAGACCGGATACAATCACTTTCCAAACAGTATAACGAAGTCAGTAGTACCCGGACAAATCAACTGGTAAAAACAGTCGAAAAAATAAAATTAGAAGATAGCGAGCATCAGGATAAGTTTAAGCTTGAAGCTTAAACAAGGCCTCCGCCTTTGAATATTTTTGGCTTCAACCAATCTTGGGGATTGGGAATTCCTTCTTTTGTCGTTGATGTTGAGGCAGTTTCAACCTGAGATATGGTGCCGCTTGTTTGCTGTTCAAATGTTTTTGGAGTCGTTGGAATATGTGGCGTTTGCCGGGGAAGGGATGCGGGGCTAAATGACTGTGGTTGGGGAGCTGATGGCGCTTTTGGTGCTTTTTTTACTGCTCCGGCCTTGAGGAGCGTTGCAATGGTTTCAAATGTTTCTGCATTTACCGAATATGAAGTAAAATTATTTGTCGCAGTAGCAATGCCGGCATATAAATTTGTGGCAATATCCCGATCCATTTCGACCCCAACTCCCTGAAGGGTTTTGAGCATAAGTTCAGAAGTGGATGAACTTGTTTTGTTTACAAAATTAACCGTCCCATAAAATCCATTCGTTAAATGTCGGTCGATATTTATAATGTTTTTTCCCTGGAACTGTGTCTGATTGTCTGTATATATAGGTCCAAGCGTGTTTAGATTCGGTACGTCGACCGCAATGATAAAATCAAAAGTGCCACCGGTATATGAATAAGAAACCTGATTTTGATTCAATTTAGGAAATCCGGCTCGGGGAGTGATGGTCAAATTAAAAAACTGACCCTGAATGTTATAATCGATTTTGTCAATTGAGCCGTCTGAGTAGGGGAAAGAAACGACAAGATTATCCCCACCAACCGCAAGGGTTGATTGAATTTTATCTGCACCGGCTAGGTCACTTTGCACGGGGGATGAACAGATAATGCTGATTTGTTTACCCAGTTTAAGAAGCCCTAAATAAAGTGCAGTGCTTGCAGCGACCGCATCAACTGAAGGATTTTGTGGGAGTACAATAATTCCGGAAGCACCCTTACTGACACTTTCTGAGATGCGAGACACTGTTTGGGTATTATTTGTGGGAAACATAATATTATAGGATACATTTTACCACATCACCAACCCGAATGTCAAGAGGGGTAGAGAGGATCATGCCTGCTTCTTGGTCCTTTTTGACTTCCTGGACCTTCTTTGCGCGTATCTTTAAAGATACTAAACGGCATTTTCCTATAAGATTATCAGCTCTAAAAACTTGCAGTTCATCACCGTCGGTTATTTTACCCTTGGATAGCTTTACACCGAATACTTTCTCTCCTTCAATCATAAATGTTGCAATAATTTTAGCTTCACCTTTCAAGTTTTTTGCTGCCTCTTCCTTTTCCTGAAGCAGGTCTGCAACCTCTTGAAGCTCATCCAAAAGCTCATAGATGATTGAATAGGTTTTAATAATTACTTTCTCCTGTTTTGCCAGGTCCTTTGTTTCCGGATCGGGCTTAGAATTAAATCCGATGACGATAGCTTTGCTCGTTTTTGCGAGGAAAATATCGGATTTATGTATATCACCTACCGCACTCAAGATAATAGTAATATTGGGATTCTTTTGAAGAGCATTTCTCGTAGCTTCAAGCGAGCCGTGAGAGTCGCACTTGATAACAAGGGATAGTTTTTTTTCGACAGGCTTATCTGAATCAAGAATACTATTCAGATCAAAGACTTTTTTCTCTTCTTCAGGCACGACGACTTCCGCTTTTGTCCCAAGTGCGGTGGTAATGAGCACGCCAACCGTTGGCATTGTCGTAAAACCCAGAAGTTCAAATGGGGTTGAAGGAAACACCTCGGAAATGGTAACACCCGTATCGTTAATGAGTGATTTTATCTTGGCTTTGTTATCTTCAACATATATGGTATCGCCTATCTTGAGCGTACCATCCTTGATTATTGCGGAGGCAACAATTCCTCTCCTGTCTTTTTTAGCCTCAATAACAAAGGCAATTGCGGCATGTTTCGGGTCAAAGGATAGTTTTTTGTCTTCTGCAATAAACAGGATATTTTCAAGGAGCTCAGGCACGCCGACCCCGGTCACGGCTGAGAGGGGGACCACGGGCACCGTTCCACCTTTTCCTTCAACAGCGACCTCATATTCTAACAGATCATTTTTTACTTTATCGACATTTGCCGTTTCCAAATCAATTTTATTTATAGCCACAATATAGGGGATTCCTGCAGCTTTTATATGGGAAATAGATTCGACAGTCTGCGGCATGAGTGAGTCTTTGCCGTCTATAAGCAGGATTGCAATATCCGCCACATTTGCTCCCCGCGCACGCAGCTTGGAAAATGCTTCGTGTCCGGGAGTATCGATAAATGTGATCTTGTTTGTTTTATATCCTTTGATACTAGTCGACACCTCGTATGCACCGATTTTCTGAGTAATCCCTCCATGTTCACGTGCTGCAATGGTTGATTTGCGGATATAATCAAGCAGGGTTGTCTTCCCATGATCTACATGGCCAAGAATGGTAACAATAGGTGATCTTGAATTCATACAAAAAACGCTTCAAAATTAAGTAATGTACTGCCTATTACTTCTGTTTTGTTTCTTCTTCAGAAGTAGATTTGGTTGTGTCTGGAGTAGCTGTTGCTGCTTTTATCTGCTTAATATCGAGAATATATCCGGTCAGCTTTGAAGCGAGATTCACATTTACTCCTCCCCGACCAATAGCAAGAGGGGCCTGCGACTCATCAACCGAGATTACTGCCCTTTTCCCTGTTTTGTCCAATGTAACATCGGTTACTTTGGCGGGCGCAAGAGCTGCAATAATAAAAAGTTTATCGTCTTTATTCCATTGGATAATATCAATTTTTTCTTTTCCCGAAAACTCATCAGTAACAGTCTGGACACGGACACCTTTTTGACCGACGCATGCACCAACCGGGTCAACTGCTCCATGAGATGAGGCTACGGCTATCTTAGCCCGTTCTCCCGGCTCCCGTACCGTCTTTTTTATCTCAACGGTATTATTTCCCATCTCGGGGACCTCCTTTTTAAAAAGTTCTTCAATAAGGCGTGGGTCAGTCCGGGAGACAATAATGTGTTGGTTTCCAAACTTATCATCGGAAATTTCTTTTAGATACACGGTATAACTACTATTGACGTCATAGTTTTCGCTTTTGACCTGTTCGTCTTTCGGTAAAAACCCCTCGGCTTTTCCAATATCAAGATAGGCATTATATCCATCGTATCGGATAATTCTGCCTCTGATT
>PFMH01000008.1 GCA_002785325.1 bacterium (Candidatus Howlettbacteria) CG_4_10_14_0_8_um_filter_40_9
GAAAAAAAATGACCTCGAGCATTAACAAAGGCAAACTGAAATACTATCCTCACTACACTTGCAACAATAGTGAATGCACCGCTAACCCTAAAAACATTGCGCCCGATAAGATGGAGAGTGATTATTTAGAGATGCTCGAAAACATTAAAGTTGAACCTGAAGTTTTAGAGATTGGAAAAGTTATTGCAGCCAGAATATGGGAAGACAAAGTTAAGGACATGGGCATTAATTATGAGGCAAAAGAAGCTGAAAGAAAAGAGATCGAAAAAATGATAGATAATTACATTGATCTGATTCCTAAGACCAGATCAGACAGCATAAGAACACGTTATGAGGCCAAGATAGAAGAACTGGACGAGCAATTGAGAGCGCTTAAAAATGTGTCTAAAACTAAAAAAGTCCCTGACATCAAGGAAGCTTTTAATCTGATCTTTAAATTTATCGGAACACCCGCTGAAACATGGAAAAAAGCTGACAATAAAGCCAAAATATTAATTCACAATATGATCTTTACCGCAAACCCTAGGTACTCCTCGGAAACAGGTTTCGGAACACCCGAATTATCCCTTCCCTTTGCGATAAAACAGCATATTTATGGCTCTGATAATAATATGGTGGAGATGGCGGGATTCGAACCCGCGTCTTGAAAGAATAATCCATATCATTTAGCAAGCTTATTCCGTTTATTTTTCTCGGACTTTAAGAATAAAAACGGACAAATTTCTTAAAGATCCAAAGCCCCAGTGTTAGCTTGATTTTCAACCTGGCACGACATTGAAAATGCATCCTGAAATATGACACCCTTTTTAGCCCCTCAGGAGAAAGCTAAAGGATGGTTCTAGACGTTATGCTAGAACTGGCGCAAGACTCAAACCGCTAAAAGCAGTTCGGATCTTGCTAGAAAGTGTGTTAGCACTTGTGTTTTTTCCCGCGTATCGTGCGAGTTGCGACTTGCAAATACAGATTATTAAAGTACTTCCAATCGATGCCTGACATCCCCAAGTGGCGAAGCCACAAATCCTAAATCTCAAATCATAAATAACAAACGATATAGGATTAGGGGTAAACTATAGCAAAAAAACCGCTATTTTTCAAGCAAAAGAAAAAACTGCCCACGGCAGGAGTGCCATCTACCTCCCCGAAGGGTGGTACTTCTGTCGTGAGTACGAGTACTCCCGACGTCCATGGCGTCCGCGGACAGTTTCTTATCTATGACCCGAATGGTCACAGCATCATTATATCATGGCCGTTTGCTAAGGGTCCGTCCCTTAGCAATTAGCAGGGTTCTTAAGCCTTGCTAAATAATCCATATTTTTTGGCAATTTGCCGATTGACAGCTGCTCAACGCTCCTATAAAATCATAACTATGAAATCATATACTTTTAGAATAATCATTGAGCCAGACGAAAAGGGGACATTCCACGGATATGTGCCTGCTCTTCCCGGCTGTCATACTTGGGGTAAGTCTATAGAAGATGCGAGGAAAAATGTTCGCGAAGCCATGGAACTTTATCTTGAAGAGATGACTCATCGAAAATCCAATATTCCGCAAGAGTCTGGGTTTGAGACATTTGAAACAGTACTCATAAACAAGAAATAATGGCTAATCTAACGCCTGTAAAAGCAAACGCTCTCATAGATGCTCTTTCAAAGTTGGGCTTTTTTGAATCCAGACAAAAAGGCAGCCACCTTATAATGAAACATCCCGATGGTCGGATGACCGTGATCCCTCTCCACTCAAACAAGGAAATCCCAAAAGGCACGCTTTCCGCTATTTTGAGAGATATTAAGGTCTCTCCTGATG
>PFMH01000091.1 GCA_002785325.1 bacterium (Candidatus Howlettbacteria) CG_4_10_14_0_8_um_filter_40_9
TGTATCGTAATTTATCGTCTTAATTTACGGGACCATTATATTCTTCATATTCCATATGCCAGGCTCTATCCGATCAATGAAGACAAGGGGGAGTGGTACGAAGGATGGTTTGATGATTTAATGGCTGATACGGGAATTAACATAATAAATGCGCGAAATCAAGAAGCGCTTGGTAGGGTGACTGATTCAGTAGTCTTTATTAATGGAGGGTCAAATAGAAAATTATTGGTTGATGAAATGTATAAGAGTCAGCTGCTTTTGCACAAAGTATTGAGTGCTAAGTATATAGTCGCCGAATCTGCAGGATCTATGGCGATGGGAGAGTATATGCGTATTTCACGTACAGATAGCGGAGTTATGAAAGCCATCGGGGTTATAAAAAATGTTGTAATCGAGCCTCACTATACTGAAAAAAACTACAAAGAATATTTACCTGGAGATATGGAGAAATCAGGAGTTAAATATGGTATTGGTATAGATAGCGCAACAGGAATAATCGTTGACCCTGCCGAGTTTCCTGCAAAATGGGAAAAAATTGGCGTAGGATCTGTTTACATCAAAACAGCAAAATAGTGAGTTATTTGTATAACTCCAAAAGTTTTTTTTGATTTTCAGGGGCTACAACATCTTTGAGCATCTGCAAATTTTGGGGAGGAAGAGAAGAAGTGGTTGAAGTAAATAGTCTAGATAGGAGCCAAATTGAAAGGAGCAGTGATGCAAGGGTTAATACGAGAGAAATGATTCCTGCCCTTACACTTTCATCATCTGTATTCGCAAAAAAAACATATTTTACAAAATAATATATACCGATGGGTGGGATAAGTACACTCCACAGATATGCCATACCATATTTTTGTTTTGATTTGATCTCTTGTTCTTTTGAGTTAACCTCCGCCATTGTCTGAAATAATTCAAGCTTATGTTTATAGTCTTCTGGATTTGTTTGTTCTGTCATGGGATATATCTTAAGTATACAGATTTCGCTTATTTTAATATCTGATATAATCGGATCATTATGGCAGTCAAAACAATCATTGAGATAGGACACCCGGTACTTAAATTACAAAATAAGCCCATCGTCGATTTTAAATCAATAAAACTGGCAAAACTTGTTACAAACTTAAAAGATACTATGAAGGCAGTCGGCCTCATCGGCATTGCTGCTCATCAAATAGGGGAGAACTATCAGGTGTTTCTTACTCAACCTAGGAAAACCAACACGCGTAATTTGGGAAAGTCAGACATATTGCGTGTATACATAAATCCACAAATAACACACCTGTCAAAAGAAACAAATCTCATTTATGAAGGATGCGGGTGTGTGCCAAACCTTTCAATTTTTGGTCCGGTGATAAGGCCGGAAGAGGTTGAAATTGAAGCATTTAATCTGAAGGGAAAAAAATTCAGACTCCGGTGTAATGGCATTTTGGCCAGGGTTATTCAGCACGAATATGATCATCTCCAGGGAATTGAGTTTTTGGAAAAAGTTACTAATAACCGAAAAATGATTTCCTGGAAGCATTATCTAGAAGATATCAGAAATTCAAATGAGCAAAAAGCAGCATCGCTTACAACAAAAATTGAGTTTAAAAAACTTTAATCACATATTAGTATTTCATATCGTTTAAGCTAATATAAAGACTATACTTAATGTGAAGCAACTATGTACAAAAAAACTCAAAAAATTCAAATCCAATACAGTTGTCCTTTTTGTAAGAAGGATATCATTGCTTCAAAAAAAACCGAAGTATTCTATCGGAGTCATTGGATAAACGGCTGTAATGACTGTTTTGCATTATCGATCAGCGAACTCACCATGCGGGGATTCCAGGCAAAAGAGTATTGAG
>PFMH01000002.1 GCA_002785325.1 bacterium (Candidatus Howlettbacteria) CG_4_10_14_0_8_um_filter_40_9
AGTCGAAAACCAGAATGACAAAACAAAAAATTATTTGTAATTCGTAACAGGATAATAAATTCGTTGCTTATGAAATCAAATATCCTAACAAATATCGGTCTAAACAAAAACGAGTCTCTGATTTACGAGACCCTGCTTTCATATGGGGAAATGATAGCGAGCGAACTAACGGAAAAAACAAAACTAGGGCGCCAAAACACCTACGCTGTTTTAAAAACGTTAGTCCAGAAAGGACTGGTCGAGGAATTCGATAAAAAAAAGAAACTCACCTACCGAGTGGAGCCGCCACAAAAACTTCTGGAATATACTGAAAACAAAAAAATAGAGCTTGAAGAGAACGAAAAAACCCTCTCCTCTCTTCTGCCGACCCTTATGTCCGACTATAACCTTGCCCACAACAAACCCGGAGTCGTGTACTATGAAGGGATAGAAGGGATAAAGAGAATCTACGAAGATACGCTGAGGGAAAAGCCGGAAGAGATATTGGTCTTTAGATCTCCATATGAAGAAAAAAGATTGAATAAATATATCTTTGACTACATGAGGAGAAGAGCAAAACTTAACATTAAAACAAAGATTATCTCTCCAACAAATCCATCAAAAGAAATAGAAAAAAACGATGAACTATATCAAAAAGAAAGAAAGTATATACCCATAAACATATTTGATCTTTACACCGAAATAGATATTTATGGAAATAAAGTGGCCTTTATGTCATTTAAAAAAAATGTTATGGGTTTCATAGTCGAAAGCCCCGACGTCACACACACTTTAAGAACCCTTTTCAATCTCATTTGGAAAGCTGAATTACCTATTTCTTAGTACTCTTGCTGTCTAAAAATTTAGTTAAGGCAACTGCTATTTTTTCAAATACTTTCGGGTTTGAAATCCTTTGGTCAAAAGAATCGTAATTGTGACTTTTATGCTCGGATGCTAGCGCTAGCATTTTCCCAAGAATATCGCCCTCACGTTCATAAGCCTCTCTCTCAAAAGGGCTTCTTCCGATATCCATTGAAAATCCTCTCATATTACCGTCTTTATCCTTATCTAGATCAAATCCGATCCTTATATCCTGAAGCTGCTTCATCTTCTCACCATACCTAACTTTTTGGGAAAAAGCTTTTCGTAAATGTTCCTCTGAAGGTTTGATGGAAAAGTTTATTCTCGCTTGTCCTCTGTCACTAGCAGATTTTCTGATAAATATACTTAAAGTGTCTCCAACACTACCTTTGTCTCCTTGCTTTATGCCAAAACTATAGCTTTTTTCGCTTCCATCAGGCGAGCTTTGCGATTCCTTTAAGGAGAAATCATATTTTTTGTTCGCCTCATAGAGAGCGGCAATATAAGTCAGTGATGACTCGAGAGCTTCAAAAGCAAGAGCTGCATCTTCAGCTCCATAATTATTTTCTTCGCTTGACACAAGGTCAAGAGCCAGAAATAGATCTTTAGCCCTTCTTCTTATAGACTCGGAGATTTGAGCAGGGACGCCTTTTATAATGTCTTTCTCTTCTCCACTAAGAACAAAAGAGGATAAAGTATCTTTTTCTATGCTTTCCCAGCCGGTTTCAAACCTATCCGCCAAATCAATAATATTTGTGTATCTGGAATATATTTCCTTTGATATTTCCGGGCTTTTATCGCTAAAATCAATAATTTTATCGCCTATTTCTGCTCCGTACTCCATAGCAAGGAAAGCAGTAAGACCGTTCCTACCAAATTTATCTTTGAACTTAATTATTTTAGGAAATTCGTCTGCCGATTTTGTCTTTATAAAATTAAGAAATTGGTATTGCGTTCTGACATCGAATTCACTTAAGTCTATCCCAAAATCTTTCTCAACTTGCTCTCGAATAGGGAGCGACATCATGAAGGAATAATCTCTTATATCAACGTTTTGCCC
>PFMH01000042.1 GCA_002785325.1 bacterium (Candidatus Howlettbacteria) CG_4_10_14_0_8_um_filter_40_9
TCCCTATCCTTATCTCTGGTTCGTCTGCTCCGCAGTGATGACAGTACATTTTTTACCCTCCCAGTATTAAAAACTAATTATCGAAAACTAAATTTTTAATTTTTAATTTTTAATTTTTAATTTAGAAAGGTATATCCTCATTCATTAAGTCATTTTGATACGGCGACCGATACAACTCTGTACCGAGCTGTCTGTGATACTCGGTAAATTCTTCCGTCGCATTATTTTCAAATATTGACCTATAGGCCATATTGGTCTGGGAAGATGTTTTGTCGCACATATTTAGTGCTACCGCTTCACCCGTCATAGGTACTACTGGGCTACCGAACTGAAGTTCTCCGTGATGGGAAAGGATAAGGTGTAATATCTCGTTTAAAAGATCCGCAGGTATATCTTTAGGCGCCTTATTTTTTATATATTCTGTTCCTAGAAAGATGTGTCCTAAAAGCTTTCCTTCCGTCCTGATCGTTACGGTTGTCCCAACTTCGAACTCAAAAACCTTTCCGATATCATGGAGAATAGCTCCGCTGAAAAGAACATCTTTGTTTAGTTTTGGGAATCTTTTAATCAGTGTTTTGGCTATAGCGAGCACTTCTGTGGTATGCTCCAGTAATCCTCCAAGATATGAATGGTGGACGGTATATGCGGCAGAAGCGTTTCTAAAATCCTCGGCAAATTTGGCATCGTCAAAAATATTTGAGAGCAAAGATTTGATATGAGGATTCTTTATATTTTTTATGGTATCGGTTATCTCGGCAAACATCTTGTCTATATCGTTTCTGCTTCTTGTTTGATAGTCTTCCAAGTTAAAATCTCTTAACTTGGATAGATTGGTCAGCCGAAGCTGCAGCCGACCTTGAAACTCCTCTATAGTTCCGTTTACCGAAACGACATCACCCGGTACGACCTCTTTGCAGTTAGCCATATCATCCGACCATATCTTCCCGCGGATAGTCCCGGTTTTGTCGGCCAGTTCTATGTCTATAAACGGTTTGTTGTTTCTGGTAGCTGATCTTTTATAATATTTGACAGCAAAAGACTCGCCAAATATGGTGTCACCTTTTTTTAAATCTTGGATAAAAAGTTGTTTCATAGCTTAAGTGTTAGATAAAAAAACGGATAATAATCAAAATGGATATGCTTAAAAGCGCTTAGTTAGATTATATCAAAATATCTTTTTATTTTAAAGTAAAAAGAACGGCAAAGCGTTCTTAGAGCCTGTTTAAAATGATTCAAAAGATCGTTTTATATGGATGAGCTTATAGAACATGAAATAAAATCCAATAAAAAAGGAAGCCAAAAGTTGTCCCAATGGTTATGCCGATCACTGCGGCCATTATATTTTCTGCTTTTTCGGTAAGTACTTTCATCCCTCCAACCCTCTTTCTTTATAATTATCTTATCTCTCTTTTTGTTAAGACTCAATAGTTTGAGTAGAATTTGCATTTGTTGTATACATACTCATAATTTTACCTTAAAGTGTTGCAAAGGTATTGAACCATTACGATTGTCTTAAGTACACACATTTGGCGGTTTTTAAATTGTCAATTTTAATACTTCATTTGGTGTTTTACCGTTTAAGGCAATGTGTTCTAAATCATTATAGTACATATTCCAAAGCTTTGTCTTTAGCTTAAGTTCTTCCAATGTT
>PFMH01000053.1:0-5932 GCA_002785325.1 bacterium (Candidatus Howlettbacteria) CG_4_10_14_0_8_um_filter_40_9
ACCTTGGACTCGTAAAACATTGTGATGGGTTTAAGCTTGATAAAATGATAAGAATAAAGGTATTAACTAAAAAGGTCTTCCGGTAGAGAAATAGTTCTTGACTTAGTTCTCAAATAAATTTATGATGTATATATCCCCCTATGGGGGATAGCAATAATTTAAAAATAAAAATTAAAAAGTAAAAATTGTAGCAGTTCTCGATTCGCTTTCTTCTCTCGAGCAATATTTTAAACTATGAACTAATTTAACAAATGAAAAAAGGCGACACGCTTCACAGATTGAAAATAATCGAAGGACATCTTAAAAAAGTTATCCGAATGGTTGAGGATGGCGACTATTGTATAGATATTCTAAATCAATCCATCGCGGTGCAAAACGCACTCAAAAAGGTTGATGAAAAGATTTTAGAGAAGCATCTGAAAACTTGTGTCAAAGACGCTTTTTCTAAAGGAAAAAGCGAGAAATCTATCGAGGAAATTATCAAATTATTTCAGAAAAAATAAATCATATCATAAAGTAGCAAGGGTGATGTTATCTTGGAAATTCAAAAAACATACTAGGATAAAATATGCATGAATTAATCGTTATTTTTATAAACTTCTCTGTTCCCATTTTGGAGGCTATAGGGGTAGGTCTTATAATTTGGGGGAGTATGATTGCTATATTCCGGCTTTTGAAGATAGAATTTAAAAATAGTTTTAATGACAAACTGATTCCATGGCAAAGAGTGAGGACAAATTTCGGTCAAAAGATGGTATTGGGGTTAGAATTTTTTCTAGCTGGAGACATTGTAACTACAATAGCCGACCCCTCTAGCGATGCTTTAGTCCAGCTGGGGCTGATAGTTGTTATAAGAACAGTCCTCAGTTATTTTCTTGTTCAAGAAGTAGCAAAATATAAAGAAAAGGATGCTTAGATGGATAAAATAATAGTTGGCATAGGCGGAGTAGGACTTTCGATCTTTGTGATCTGGTATTTTCTTTTGAAATCATCGAGGACTATCTCGGCCGTGAAAGGAGAAAACATACAAGAGATATACATCATAGTTGACGGCGGCTACAAGCCGGATAGTATCGAGCTAAAGAAGGGGGTTCCGGCCAAGTTAATGTTTGACCGGAAAGATCCGAGCGATTGTCTTTCCGAAGTGGTGATAGGGGACTTTAAGATTCGCCAAAAACTGGAATTAGGCAAGGTAACAACTGTGGAATTTACTCCGGGAAAAAAAGGGGAATTTGATTTCTCTTGCGGAATGGGAATGTTTCACGGAAAGATTATAGTGAAATAATTCTGTAAATTTCTAATATCGAATTTCTAAATAATTTTTAAATGACAAAATTCAAAAAAGGCAAACAAAAGGATATTAAAAAATGTGATCTTGCGATCACTGGTATGCATTGCGCCAGTTGCGCGGTTAATATTGAAAAGAAACTTAACGACTTGGAGGGCGTAAAGGCATCGGTTAATTTTGCCACCTCAAAAGCAAGTTTGGAGCTAGGGGAGGATGGAAACCTAGAAAGCGCAAAACAAAAAATAAAGGATTTGGGCTACAGCGTTCTGGAAAAAAATGACGGAGAAGAGATCGAAGACAAGGAAAGAGCGGAAAAGAAAAAAGAAATAAAAAATCTTAAAAACAAAGTTTGGATCTCTCTATTTCTTTCAATACCCCTATTCTTCGGGAGCCTGCCAAGATTGTTCCCTTTCATTCCCGATATTTTGAACAATCATTTTGTTCTTTTGGTCTTGGCGACACCGGTAGAATTTTGGGTGGGCTGGCAGTTTCACTCCGGCGGCTTCAAGGCCTTAAAGCATCGGACAGCCGACATGAATGCGCTGATCTCCATCGGAACTTTGGCCGCTTATTTTTACAGCGCCTTCATAACTTTTTTCCCCGCTTCGGTTTCTTCTGCAGGAAAGATGCCGGAGGTTTACTATGATACTGCGGCAGTCATTATCACCCTCATACTTTTAGGCCGCCTTTTGGAGGCGGTTGCCAAAGGACAGACAGGTGAGGCGATAAGAAAGCTTATGGGACTAAGGGCCAAGACAGCGAGAGTTATAAGAAACAAAAAAGAGATTGATATCCCGATAGAAGAAGTGGCGGTAGGAGATATAGTTGTGGTAAGACCCGGTGAAAAGATACCGGTTGACGGTTTAATTATAGAGGGCAAGTCAGCGATTGACGAGTCTATGATTACAGGGGAAAGCATACCCGTGGATAAAAAAGAAGGCGATGAAGTGATAGGCGCGACGATAAATAAAACGGGATCATTCAAGTTTAGAGCAACAAAGGTCGGTAGCGAGACCGCATTGGCGCAAATAATAGAGCTGGTAAAAGAAGCGCAAGGGTCGAAGGCCCCTATTCAAAAACTAGCAGACCAGGTGACTGCATACTTTGTGCCCGTTGTTATGGTAGTGGCCATAATGACCTTTACCGTTTGGTACATTTTTGGACCGTCTCCTGCTATAACATTTGCTCTTTTGAATTTTGTCGGAGTCCTTATTATCGCTTGCCCTTGCGCTCTGGGACTCGCCACCCCGACAGCCATCATGGTAGGGACTGGGAAAGGGGCTGAAAACGGGATCCTGATAAAAAGCGGAGAGACTTTGGAGATTGCTCTCAAAATAAATACGGTCGTTTTTGATAAGACGGGGACTTTGACTAAAGGAGAACCGGACGTAACCGATATTGTATCGGTTACGGAATCTCCAATCTCCAATTCCCAATTCCCAAATAAATCTCAAAATTCAAAATTATCAAACGGGCAAAGCGAAATACTCTACTATGCGGGTTCGGCTGAAAAAGGGAGTGAGCATCCTTTGGGAGAGGCGGTAGTTAGGTATGCCAAGGATAAAAATGTAAAACTTTCCGACCATATATCTTTTGACGCGTCTGTCGGTCACGGGATAATGGCGAATATTCAGAGTAATAATGGAAAAGGAAAAACGGTAGAAGTGCTTATTGGGAACAAGAGGATGATGGATAACAACAAGATTGATATCGGCAGTATCCAAAAAGAAGTGAATAAGCTGCAAAGTGAAGGAAAGACAGCGGTCTTTGTTGCTATCGATAAAAAATTAGCAGGGATTATAGGGATTGCTGATACGCTAAAAGAAAATTCAAAAGCAGCCATAGAACTTTTACATAAAGAAGGTCTCAAGGTTGCGATGATAACGGGAGATAACGGGAAAACAGCTGAAGCTATTGCTAAAATAGTTGGCATAGATAAGGTACTCGCAGAAGTTCTGCCGGAGGATAAGGAAAAGGAGGTCAAGAAGCTTCAAGGCGAGGGCAAAATAGTCGCTTTTGTCGGGGACGGGATAAACGATGCGCCCGCTTTAGCCCAAGCCGATGTAGGGATTGCGATAGGGACAGGGACGGATGTCGCTATGGAGTCGAGTGATATCACTCTTATAGGCGGAGATCTTAGGAGCGTCGCTACGGCCATTCTCCTTAGTCAAAAAACGATGAAAAAAATAAAACAGAATCTTTTCTGGGCTTTTTTCTACAATGCTTCCCTTATACCTCTCGCAGCAGGCGTTTTCTATCCGTTTTTTGGTATACTTTTAAACCCGATGTTTGCCGGACTGGCGATGGCGGCAAGCTCCGTATCGGTAGTTAGTAATTCATTACTTTTAAAAAGATTTAAAGTTTAAGAAAGGAGGATCATGGAAATTGTGAAAAATAATATGAATACTATATTATCAGTGATCGGCGGGCTTGCTATTGTGGCGGTAGTTGTGATGATCGTTATGAGCGATCCCGGATCAAAGAAGGCTTCGGATTCGACTTTTGATAAAAATGATGAAAATAGGCCGGTTGCAGTACTTTCCACAAAAAAAATCGATTGGGGGGAGATAAATCTCAATGACGTAAAAGAAAGTGAAGTTGAGCTGACGAATGAAGGAAATTCGCCTTTGGAGATCAAGGGGCTTTCTACAAGTTGCGGTTGTACGGTAGTGAAAGTTTCTCAAAATGGGACAGAAACAAAGGAATATGGTATGCATGAACCCTTGAAAAACAAGGTCTCGATAGAGTCTAAAAGTTTGGTAAAATTAAAAATTATTTATAGGCCGTATGTGATGCCGGTCGAAGGAGCAGTAACGCGACAGGTGTTTATCGAGACGAACGACCCCGTAAATCCGAAGCTAGAGATCAGCGCATCGGCGGTGGTGAAAAAATAAGTTTTTTAGTTGTTATTCCCGCAACAGCTCTTCGACCGTCTTTCGACCATGAGGCTCAAGATCGAATGGTGAGCTCAGAGTCGAACGGCGGGAATCCAGACCCCAAACTCCAAGGGCGGATATGTTTATTTTATAATCAAGGTTTAAGAGACTGGATTCCCGTTACAGCGGGAATGACAGGGAGAGGCTTATGAATACAGAATTTTTATTTGGGATATCGTTAACGGCATCATTTTTAGCAGGGATATTGGCCTTGTTTGCTCCTTGCTGTATCACTTTTTTGTTTCCGGCGTATCTCGGGACAATATTTAAAGAAAACAAAAAAGTGGTTTTTTACACACTCGTATTTGCGCTGGGGCTTTCGACTATTCTTGTTCCCGTTGCTCTCGGATTTAGATTTTTTATCTCATTTTTTGATTCGTTCCATTCGCAAATATACTATATCGGCGCGCTTCTTATGATATTTATGGGGCTTATGACGCTAAAGCCGATGTTTCATCTTCCGCAGATCATGGCGCCAAAACCGCTCAAAAGTAATAAAATAAATATTTTCTCCATCTATTCTTTGGGAATCGTTTCAGGTATCACCTCTGCGTGTTGCGCGCCGGTACTTTTCGCCGCCATTACTCTAACAACGCTGTCGCCCAGTCTCTTTCAAGCTTTTCTCGTTTCTTTGGCTTATGTTTTCGGTATCGTTTTCCCGCTTTTCTTGCTTTCTATTTCTTACGAAAGATTTTCCGGGATTATTTCTGGAAAGAATCGGCAAAAAACCCATGAAGTATTTAAATACCTCGGTTCAGCTATCTTTATTTTTTCAGGACTTACAATAGCTGTCTTCAACTATCTTGGCAAGATAGAGATGGAGCAGATGGAAGGATATAGTAATGCTATAAGGAATCTAATTATAAATGTTTCAGGTATGTTCAAAAATCCGTATCTTGATACCTTAGTATTTGGCGGAATTATTTCTTTTTTCTTCTACATTGGTAAAAAGAGAGGAGGTAAAAATTCTTAAATAATATTATAATTTGTATGAAAGGAGGTGAAAAATTATGATGGATTACAATTCATACCAAAATATGATGGGTGGGGGCGCGGGAACATTTATGTGGCTAACGTATTTTTTGTTTCTCGCGGTATTGGTACTTTCTATCGCCGCACTTCTGAAGTATATAAATAAGAAGTAGATTATTTTGACAAGGTACGGAACCTTGTAGTTTGCTAAGGGTCCGACCCTTAGCAGAAGTTCATGCTACTAAAATCCTGTATTTTCATAATATTTATGCTATAATTTCGGTAATTTGCGAACTTTGAAAAATATCTTTGGAGCAGTAAAGAGTGTGTAAACAATGTTTGTATTTTCTTTTGCTGCTCCAATAATGGAGCGCTGGATCGGCGTAGGCCGAGAAAGGGGGAATCACCCATGTCGGGAATCACCCTCAAGCAAGTTCACGGGATTGAAGGAAGGATCGGGTCGGTTCTTTTGGGGAGCGACCTCACCAAGGAGGAGGTAGAGAAAGCCAAGCGTAAGCTTAGTGCTATTTCAACCGAAGTCGGGAGTCTCATCATTGCCCGAATCCGCTGGACCGAGCCTGGACAAAAGCCGAGCAAGCTCATAATCAACCCCGATGGCTCGATCAGCCTTCGGGCCGAGATCAACCGTGATCGGACCGACGAGGATTTGGTAGCTGAGGCGAGAAAGGCCGGTTTGTGGGTCAACGACTCGATCCGAACCGATCGAAGAATCGAT